>NZ_DAIUBO010000141.1:0-10018 GCF_036846665.1 Amaricoccus sp.
TGTCCTCGAGCTCGATCTCCTTGGCGACGGTGACGCCGTCCTTGGTGATGCGCGGCGCGCCGAAGGACTTGTCGATCACCACGTTGCGGCCCTTGGGCCCGAGGGTGACGCGGACGGCGTCGGCGAGCATGTCCACGCCCTTGAGCAGGCGGTTGCGCGCGTCGGTATCGAATTTGAGCTGCTTAGCGCCCATCGGATGTTCTCCTTGAATTCTGCTGACTGAGGATCGGCGTGCGGGATCAGGCGGCCTTGGCGGCCTTGGAGCCGCTCTGGATGATGCCGAGCACGTCGCTCTCCTTCATGATGAGGAGATCCTCGCCCTCGATCTTGACTTCGGTGCCGGACCACTTGCCGAAGAGGATGCGGTCGCCGGCCTTGACCGACATCGGGATCAACTCGCCCGAATCCTTGCGCGCGCCCTCGCCGACGGCGACGACCTCGCCCTCGGAGGGCTTTTCCTTGGCAGTGTCGGGAATGATCAGGCCGCCCTTGGTCTTCTCTTCGCCCTCGATGCGGCGGACAACCACACGGTCGTGCAGAGGCGTGAAGTGCATTTCGGTTCGCTCCTTGATTCGCGTTCCAGCCTGTGAAGGTGGCTTCCGGTGGGATTAGCACTCGCCACCAGTGAGTGCTAACACACGCGCTGAGGTATTGAGCGCGCTCGGGCCTGTCAAGGGGGCGGGGGCCGGGAAATCTGCCGCGGCATGGCTTTGCGCCGGGCGCGATATCGGCTAGGAGCGCGCACCGCAACCCGGGGCCGCCGCCATGACCGAGATCATCCAGACGTTCGATTCCATCGACCGTGGCTACAGCCTGCTCTATTGCGACCTCTGGGGCTGCCTGCACGACGGGCAATGCGCCTTCCCCGAGGCGGTGGCGGCCCTCGAGCGCTTCCGCGCGCGCGGCGGCAGGGTGGTGCTGCTGACCAATTCACCGCGGCCGGGCCGCGACGTGGCGGTCCAGCTCGAAGGGCTGGGGGCGCCGCGGTCCTGCTACGACCTGATCGTGTCCTCGGGCGACGCGGCCCAGGCGGCGATGGCCGCCGGACAGTTCGGGCGCAGGGTCTATCACATCGGCCCGGAGCGCGACCTGGGCTTCTTCCGCGACGACGCCGGCCGGCCCTACGACATCGAGCGCGTGCCGCTCGGGGAGGCCGAGGGGATCGTCTGCACCGGGCTCTTCGACGACCGGGCGGAGACGCCGGCCGATTATCGCGCCACGATCCTCGAGGGCAAGATCCGGGGGCTGAGGCTGCTCTGCGCCAATCCCGACATCGTGGTGGACGTGGGCGACCTCCGCATCTTCTGCGCCGGCGCGATCGCGGCCGCCTACAGCGAGGCGGGCGGGCAGAGCTACTATTTCGGCAAGCCGCATCCGCCGATCTACGCTCTGGCGCGCGCGAAGATGGCGGAGATGCTGGGCTTCGAGACGCCGGCGGACGAGATCCTCTGCCTGGGAGACGGCATCGCCACCGACATCCTCGGCGCCATGGGCGAGGGGCTCGACGCGCTCTTCGTCGCCGGCGGGCTCGCCGCGGAGGAGACCGGCACGAGCCGCGCCGCCGGGCCGGATCCGGCGCTGCTGCGGACCTATCTCGCGGCGGCGCGGCTCGCGCCGAAGCTGGCGATCGCCTATCTGCGCTAGACGGCCGGGCGCCGGCCCGCCCTTGAATGCCGCCGCGCCTTCGGCGATACGGGCGGAGGTGGCGCGGCAGGTTCCTGCGGCGCGTCTGGACGCCGCCCGGCCCGGAGGCCCATGAAGAGACATCTGAGCCATCACGGGCTCGATCCGGCGGACCGGGGCGCGGCGGCCGCGATCGGCAATTTCGACGGCGTGCATCTCGGCCACCAATCGGTGCTGGCGCTGGCGCGGGCGGCCGCCGCGGAGCATGGCACGGCCTTCGGGGTGGTGACCTTCGAGCCGCATCCGCGCAGCTTCTTCGCCCCCGACGGCCCGCCGTTCCGGCTGATGACCGCGGATGCGCGGGCGCGGCGGATGGAGAAGCTCGGGGTCGAGCAGCTCTACGAGATCCGCTTCGACGCGGATCTCGCCGGCCTGTCGGCGGAGGCCTTCATGCGCGAGGTGCTTGCCGGGGCGCTGGGGCTGCGGCATCTGGTGGCGGGGGCGGATTTCCGCTTCGGCAAGGGGCGGAGCGGGGATACCGAACTGCTGCGGCGGCTGGGCCCGGCGCTCGGCATCGACGTCACCATCGCGCCACTGGTGGCCGATGCGGAGGGCGATTTCTCGTCGACGGCGATCCGCGCGGCGCTGGGCGAGGGGCGGCCCGAGGAGGCGGCGCGCATCCTCGGCCACTGGCACCGGATCGAGGGGCCGGTGCGCGAGGGCGACCGGCGCGGCCGGGAACTGGGCTTTCCCACCGCCAACCTCGGCCTCGACGGGCTGCATCTGCCGCGGCTGGGGGTCTATGCGGTGGGCGTGGACGTGCTCGACGGCCCGCACCGGGGCCGCTACCTGGGCGCCGCCTCGATCGGCACGCGACCGACCTTCGGCGAGAACCGGCCCAATCTGGAGGTGCATCTGCTCGATTTCGACGGCGATCTCTACGGCGCGCAGGTGTCGGTGGCGCTGATGGCCTTCCTGCGGCCGGAATGGCGCTTCGAGACCGCGCCCGCGCTGGTGGCGCAGATGCGGGCCGACGTGGACGCGGCGCGGGCCCGGCTCGGGGAGCTTCAGCGCGGCTGACCCTCGGGCGCCCGGGCGGCGGCCGAGGTCGCGCCGAGCCGGTCGCGGTAGTTGAGGAACGGGCGCTCCACGGCGAGATGCAGCGCGATCGCCGCGAGCGTCGAGAGGCCGAGATAGGCGACCCAGAAGCCCGCCAGCGGATGCGGAGTTGTCTTGCCCAGCGCCATCGCCAGCGGGATCAGCGGGAAGTGCACAAGGTAGAGCGTGTAGCTCAGTGTCGCGAGCATCTGCGCGGCCGGAGCGAAGGGCAGGGGCCTGCGGGCCGACAGCACGGCGCCGAGCACCATCGCGGCGCAGAGAAGCGCGATCAGCGCCGGTTGAAGGACCACGTCGAAGGCGACGATATGCGCGAGGAGATCGTGGCTCGCGAGCCAGATCAAGAGAGCGAGCGCTGCGGAAGCGAGAATCGCGCCACTTGAAGACGCGAACCGGCTCAGGCCACCCGCCCGCTCGGCGAGCGCGATCGCGACGCCGGCGGCCAGCGGTTCGAGACAGGCATGGAAGGGCCTGCGGAAGCCGTGGAAGTAGGTCGGATAGTCGAGCGGCAGGGGCGTGCCGGCGAGCGTGAGGGCGCGCAGGAGCGGGGAGGCGACGAAGACGAGCGCGAGGATCATCAGGCGCGTCCTGAGCGGCCCGGCGCGCAGGCAAAGGGCGATCAGGAGCGGGGCGACGAGATAGAACTTCTCTTCGACCCCGAGCGTCCAGAAGACGATGCTGATGTTGGGGGGCAGGTAATCCTGAAGAAGGAGAAGGTGGTAGAATCCCCGAAAGGCGAGCGCCTCGCGGGGAAATACGTAGAGCGGGAAGGCGCCGAGCATGACGAGGGCGAGCACGGCGACATAGCTCGGGACGATGCGAAATCCCCGCCGCATCAGGTAGGCGGGCCAGTCGAAGGCGGCCGTGTCCTGAAGGCCGCGCAGGAGCTGCCGGCCGATCAGGTAGCCCGAGAGCACCAGGAAGAGATCGACGCCGACCCAGCCGTTCAGCATCGCATTGCCGGCGGGGCCGGAGGCGAGACCGAATTCGTTGAGGGCCGAGCGATGGCCGTGGCGCAGGAGGACGAGCACGATGGCGAGGGACCGCAGCAGGTCGAGCCATGGGTTGTGCGCCGATCCCGGCGGCGCGCCGGACGGGCCGGAGCCGTGGGCCATCGCCGGTCAGTCGAGGCCGAGAGTCGTGCGGATCGGCGCCTTGCGCTGTTTCCAGATCATGCTGTCGACGAGGTAGTGGTGGAAGTTGACGATCTGGTAGAGCACCACCGTCCCGGCCATGCCGGCAGCGAGCGCCGCCTCGAGCGTGCCGAGGATGCCGACATAGACCACCCCGGTGATGGCGACGCAGGTCAGCAGGTAGAGCCAGAGCCGGCCCGGCTGGCTGATGTAGGAGAGAAACCGCGCCTCGGGGTCGATGCCGTCCTTGAAGCGGCGCGTGTTGAACAGCCAGACGAAGAGGATGTACTGGGCGTTATGCCAGATGTTGACGCCGAGCCAGCCGAAGGTGACGTCCGCGACGGCGATGTAGAAGGTGCCGAAGACGAGGAAATGCGTCGCCATGTAGAGGGTGTGCAGGGGCGCGAGGCGGCCGGCGCGCCAGGCTTGGACGCGGCGAACGATCCAGATCACGGTAAGTGCGATTGTGGCGATCGCCGCCAGCGTTACCGCGACCTGTGGCACCGGGATCACCTTGATCGGCAGGCCAATGAAGGTTCCGGGATCCTGGGCGGAGCGGTTGAGGATGCCCAGGACCGGCCAGGCATAGAAGATCGCGATGTCGAGCCGGCCGGATTCGTAGAGCGCGGCGCGGTCCTTGCCGCGGTAGGCGCGGCTGATGCCCCAGCTCTGCCGGGTGTAGTGCCACCACTGCCAGTAGAAATAGACCGAGACGATGATCCAGATGCCGGCGACGGCGGCCACCGCGAGCGTGGCGATGGCCACGATCGGCAGGAGGCCGAAGATCAGGAAGTGCGACTGGGCGAAGCTCTTCCGGTCGAAGCAGAGCCGCGTGTAGGTGGAGATGACGTGGTGGTAGCCGAGGATCCAGAGGTCGATCGCGAGCACGTACCAGAAGAGGTCCGGGACGCTGAGGATCAGGGCGACCGAGGCGAAGCTCAACGCCGGAATGCCGAGGATGAAGCCGAGATCGAATTCCCGGCTGCGCAGCCATTTCCATTCGGGCGCGGCGGCGCCGCCGGTCGTTTCCACCAAGATCCCGGTCCTTCGCTGGTTCGGGTCCGCGCGCGGGGCGGGACTCCTTGCCAGATCGTTAGGACGCGGCGGTTGACAGCGGGTTAATCCGCGCGGAAGCCGGCGGGCGACGGAGGGGCGACGCATGCTGGAAACCGAACGCCTGATCCTGCGGAACTGGCGGCCGGAGGACCGCCCGTCGTTCGCGGCGATGAACGCGGATCCGGAGGTGATGGACTTTCCCGGGCCGCTCGATCGGCGCGAGAGCGACGCCGAGATCGACGACTTCCTGCGGCGATGGCGGCTCGACGGCTTCTGCTTTGCCGCGATCGAGCGACGGGAGGATGGCGTCTTCCTCGGGATGGCGGGCATTGCCCGCTGCGACATGGACCTGCCGTTCTGTCCCTGCGTCGAGATCGGCTGGCGCCTGGTCCGCGCGCATTGGGACCGGGGCTACGCAACCGAGGCGGCCCGGGGCTGGCTCGATCACGGGTTCATGACGCTCGGTCTCGACGAGATCGTCGCCTTCACCGACGTCGCCAACCGGCGGTCGCTGGCGGTGATGGAGCGGCTGGGGATGCGGCGCGACACCAGCCGCGATTTCGAACATCCTGCCCTGCCTACGGGCCATGCGCTGCGCCCGCATGTCCTCTGTTCGGCGCGACGGGACGACTGGGCTGCCGGCTGACGTCGGGTCTTTCGCCCGGCCGAAAATGCGGCCATAGATCCGGCCATGACAACGGACCCGATCGACCGCGCCGGGCTGCGCCCGGACTTCTGGAAGCGCTTTCCGCTCGAGGAGCTTCCCCGCAACGAATGGGAAGCGCTCTGCGACGGTTGCGGCAAATGCTGCCTCGTCAAGCTCGAGGACGAGGAGAGCGGCGCGCTGGCCTATACCAACATCGCCTGCCGGCTGCTCGACCGCGACACCTGCCGCTGCGGCAACTATCCCTTGCGCCGGCAGCTGGTGAAGGCCTGCGTGATGCTCGACCGCGACAATCTCGACGCCACGCTCGCCTGGATGCCGCGGACCTGCGCCTATCGGCTGGTGCGCGAGGGGCGCGACCTCGAGCCATGGCATCCGCTGCTCTCGGGCGATCCCGAGAGCGTGCATCGCGCCGGGATCAGCCTGCGCGGCCGGATGGTGGCGGAATACGACGTCGACGAGGAGGATTGGGAGGATTTCGTGATCGGCGAGGACGTCTGATGTGGTTCGCCTCCGACAATGCCGGCCCGGCGCATCCATCGGTGATCGCGGCGCTCTCCCGCGCCAACGAGGGCCATGCCGCCTCCTACGGCGCCGAGGCGGCGATGGGCCGGGTGACGGCGGCGCTGCGCGCGCTCTTCGAGGCGCCGGAGGCCGCGGTCTATCTGGTGGCCACCGGCACCGCGGCGAATGCGCTGGCGCTGGCCTGCCTGGCGCCGCCCTGGGGTGCGGTCCATTGCCACCGCGAGGCGCATGTGGCCGTGGACGAATGCGGTGCGCCGGAATTCTACACCGGCGGCGCGAAGCTCGTGCTCATGGAGGGGGCGCACGGGCGGATCGATCCCGAGGACCTCGCCGCGGCCCTCGCCGGTGCCGCGCCGCGCGGGGTGCATGGCGTGCAGAATGCCGCATTGTCGCTGACCAATGCCACCGAGGCGGGCACGGTCTATGCGCCCGCGCAGATCGCGGCGCTGGCGGAGGTCGCCCGCGCGCAGGGCATGGCGGTGCATCTGGACGGGGCGCGCCTCGCCAATGCGCTGGCGCATCTCGGCTGCAGCCCGGCGGAGCTGACCTGGAAGGCGGGTGTGGACGCGCTCTCCTTCGGCGGGACCAAGAACGGGCTCGTGGGGGTCGAGGCGGTGATCCTCTTCGATCCGGCGCGGGCCTGGGAGTTCGAGCTGCGCCGCAAGCGCGGCGGGCATCTCTTCTCCAAGCACCGCTATCTCTCGGCGCAGATGGAGGCCTATCTCGAGGGCGACCTCTGGCGCGATCTGGCGCGCTGCGCCAATGCCCGGGCAACGGCGCTCGCGCAGGGGCTGGCGGCGCTCGATTGCGTGCGGCTCTTCCATCCCACCGAGGCGAACCTGGTCATGGCGGCGGCGCCGCGGCGGGTGCATCGCGCCCTCAGGGCCGCGGGCGCGGTCTACGGGTTCTGGCCGCACGAGCTGCCGATGGAGGGTCCGGAGGAGGAGATGCTGCCGGCGCGCTTCGCCTGCAACTGGGCAACCTCGGAGGCCGAGGTGGCGCAGCTGGTCGCGCTGACCGCCGCCGCCGCCGGGGCGCGGGGCTGAGGGCGATCCCCGGGTCGTCGATCCGGGCGCCGGGATCCGTTCTCACGGACCGGCCCGGTCCGGCGGCCGCCCATGGCGACGCCGCATTTCCCTCGCGGATTGCCCGCGTATGGTGGACCCCGTCCCCCCCTCGGCCTCCGCGCTCGCGCGCTCTGGCCGGAGAACCGGCGCGAGACAATGCCTCGCCTTTTCGGCCCGGGGCCATGTGGTGCGGGCCGCGGGGGGCGCGCGGCCTTTTCCCTGTCCCGGGGCTCGGCCCAGAGGCCAAGGTGTCGGTCCGGCGGAAGGACCAACGGCATGAGAACCTTCGAGACGCGCTCAGCCGAGTTCTGCGAGATGCGCGTCGAGATGCGCGAGCCGGTCCTGGCCCCAGAAGACCTCCTCGCCCACCACATAGCTCGGCGCGCCGAAGACCATACGCGCGAGCGCCTCGTCGGTGTTGCGCTGGAGGGTCTCGACGCCGGTGAGCATGCCCCGGTCGGCGAGGCCCGGATCGAAGCCAGCCGCGGCGAGGCAGTCGCGGATCACCGCATCCTCGGCGATGTCGCGCTCCTCGGCCCAGACCGCCCGCAGGAGCCCGTGCAGCAGCGCGCCGACATCGCCGCCGCCGGCGTTCTGCGCGGTGATGATGGCGACGCTGGCCGGGACGGCATTGGTCGGCCAGTGCCGGGGCTGGGGATTGACCGCCAGGCCGGTCGTCCTCGCCAGCCGCGCGATGTCCTGCAGCCGGTAGCGCCGCCGGGATTCGTGGCGGTCCTTGACCGGCGGCGTGCCGGTCTCGGCGAAGATGCGGGGAAGCTCCACGGGCTTGTAGGTGATCTCCGCGCCGTGGCGGGCGGCGATCTCCTCGAGCCGCAAGCCCGCGAAATAGCTGAAAACCGAGAGCGGGAAGCAGTAATAGTCGATCGTGGCCAAGGCCCGGTCCTCCCCATGGCGGATGGGACCGAGCATCGGGGAATTGCGGGGCTTTGCAAGCCCGACCTGCGGTGCTAGGCCACGGCGCGAGCCGGGGATGCACGCGAAAGGCTGCCGCCATGAACCCTCTCTTCAAGCCCAAGCTCATCGCGGGCAATTCCAACCATCCCCTGGCCCAGTCGATCGCACGGCGCATCTCGATCCATCGCGGCGAGCCGGTGGAACTGGTCAGGACCCGCGTGGAGCGGTTCAACGACCAGGAGATCTTCGTCGAGGTCTACGAGAACGTCCGCGGCGAGGACATGTTCATCATCCAGTCGACGTCGAACCCGGCGAACGACAACCTGATGGAGCTCCTGATCATGTGCGACGCGCTGCGCCGGTCCTCGGCGGCGCGGATCACCGCGGTCATGCCCTATTTCGGCTATGCGCGGCAGGACCGCCGCTCCAAGGCGCGCACCCCGATCAGCGCCAAGCTGGTGGCGAACCTGCTGACCGTCGCCGGCATCGAGCGGGTGCTGACGATGGATCTGCATGCCGCCCAGATCCAGGGCTTCTTCGACGTGCCCGTGGACAACCTCTATGCCTCGCCGGTCTTCGCGCTCGACATCATGCACCGCTTCGCCAACCTCGCAGAGGTGACCGTGGTCTCGCCGGACGTCGGCGGCGTGGCGCGGGCGCGCGAGCTCGCCGAGCGCATCGACGCCGATCTCGCCATCGTCGACAAGCGCCGCTCGGCGCCGGGCGAGGTCGCCTCGATGACGGTGATCGGCGACGTCAGGGACCGGGTCTGCGTCATCGTCGACGACATCTGCGACACCGCCGGGACGCTGGTGAAGGCGGCGGAGCTGCTGACCTCGCAGGGCGCGAAGGAAGTGCATGCCTATATCACCCACGGCGTGCTCTCGGGCCCGGCGGTGGAGCGGGTGACGGGCTCGGTGATGAAGAGCCTCGTGGTGACGGATTCGATCGAGCCGACCCCGGCGGTGCGGAAGGCCGAGAACATCCGGATCGTGCCGGTCGCGCCGCTCTTCGGCCAGGCGATCCTGAACATCGCCAACGGCACCTCGGTCTCCTCGCTCTTCGACAGCACCACGCTGGGGCCGATCTACGAGGCGCTCTATCCCAACGCCGCCTGAGCGGCGGCAGGAATCTCCTTGGCTTCGCGCGCCGCCCCGGCCTAGTCTAGCGGGCATCGACGCCCCGGGGCCCCGCCCCGGGCGACTTCGAGACAGGGGGAAAAGACATGAAGATTCTGGTGCAGGGCCTTGCGACCTTCGCGGCCGCCATGGGACTGGCGGCGGCAGCGAACGCCTTCGAGCCCGAAGCGACCGAATGCATCGCGCCGGCGGCGCCCGGCGGCGGATGGGACTTCACCTGCCGGCAGGTGGGAAAGACGCTGCAGGATCTGGGGCTCGTCCCCGGCACGATGCAGGTCACCAACCTCGCCGGCGGCGGCGGCGGGGTCGCCTTCGCCGAGGTCGTCAACAAGCGCAACGATTCCAACGACCTGATCGTGGCGGCTTCTTCGGCCACCTCGACGCGGCTCGCCCAGGGCGCGTTCCCGGGCAATACCATGGACCAGGTGCGCTGGCTCGCCTCGGTCGGGGCGGATTACGGCATCATCGCGGTCGCCGCGGATTCGCCCATCAACACGCTTCCCGAGCTGATGGATGCGATCAAGGCCGATCCCTCCAGCGTCTCGGTCGCCGGCGGCTCGGCGGTGGGCGGCTGGGATCACCTCAAGGTGCTGATCGCGGCCAATGCCGCGGGGGTCGAGGACGTGCGCACCGTCAAATACGTGGCCTTCGACGGCGGCGGCGAGGCGGTGACCCAGCTCCTCGCCGGCTCGGTGCAGGCCTTCACGGGCGACGCCTCCGAGGCCAAGGGCTTCGTCGATTCGGGCGACATCAAGGTGATCGCGGTGCTCGCGCCCGAGC
>NZ_DAIUBO010000142.1:0-10001 GCF_036846665.1 Amaricoccus sp.
GGAACGGAGGGTTTTCCGGGGGGTACTTCCGGGCCCGCCAGTCCGGCGATCAGGCCCGCCAGGCGGTCGCGTTCCTGGCTTGCGAGGGCATAGGCGCGGGCCCCGTCCTCCAGCAGGGGCCGCGGCGCCCCGAAATCGTGCCGGGATGCGCGCGCGTCGGTCGGCGTGCCCGCGGCCTGGGATCCGGCGCCGCGCGGCACGAAGCCGTTTCCGGGCGCGGCCTGCACAGTGGTGGCCGGGGCGACCGTGGCGGGCTCCCTGGGCCAGCCGGAGCCGCCCACGGGCGGCCCTGAAGGCTCCGGCGATGCCGAACCGGCGCCCGGACCCTCCGGTCCCGGCGCGCTCGCACTCTGGCCCGGACCGGCATTGGCCAGCGGCGCGGCGCGCCAGCCGAGCCCCAGCAATCCTCCCAAAAGTGACATGACGTCTTTCCCCTCGTGCAGGACGTGCGATGTGCTCGACTCTATCACGGTGGCCATGGCCGGAAAGTCGGCCAAACTTGACCAGGGTAAATCCCCGTTCTCGCTCAGGAAGTTGTGGCAGAATGCTGCCGAGGATTGTCAAGTGCCTTGCGGGGCAGGACAAATCTGCCGCCTTCGGGGGGCACGGCGGCAAGGGTTGATTTTCGGCAAATCCACCGCATTAACCAGGACGCGGGTCAGGCTCGGTTCCGGCCGGCTCAGGGGGCGAGCGCACGGGCGTAGAAATGCGTCAGGAATCGCTCGGCATCGCTGAAGCGGGCCTCGTCGTCGGAGCCGAGCACGGCGCGGATCTGGACGTCGAAATCGGCGTAATGCTGGGTCACCGCCCAGATCGAGAAGATCAGGTGATAGGGATCGACCGGCGCGATGCGCCCGTCGCGCGCCCAGCCGCGGATCACCCGCGCCTTCTCGTCGACGAGTTCGCGAAGGGGGCCACGGATCATCGCCTCGATGCGCGGGGCGCCCTGGAGGATCTCGCCGGCGAAGAGGCGGCTCTCGCGGGGATAGTCGCGCGACATCTCGAGCTTGCGCCGGACATAGGCGCCGATCTCCGCCTGCGGGTCGCCCGCCGGGTCCAGCCGGCGCAGCGGGTCGAGCCAGGTGTCGAGCAGCCGGGCGAGCAGCATGCCGTGCACGTCTTCCTTGGAGGCGAAGTAATAGAGCAGGTTCGGCTTGGAGATGCCGGCGGCCTCGGCGATCTGGTCGAGGGTGGCGCCGCGGAAGCCCTCGGTGGCGAAGACCTCGAGCGCGGCGCCGAGGATCGCCTCGGTCTTGGCGCGCTGGATGCGGGTCGGGTTCTTGCGCGAGGCGGCCCGGGTCATCCCGAGGCCGCCGGCGTGGAGGGAACCTGAAATCCGCTTGACGCTTGCGCCATGGGTGGTAGCGTCCAAATTTGACCGTCTGGTCATAAAGCACCAACCGTCCGGGCCGGTCGAGCCGAAATCGCTGGCGGGGCGTATTCAGGAAAGCCCGCGATGTCCCACCGCTCCGCCGCCGCGCCGAATGACCTTCGCGCGTTCTGGATGCCCTTCACCGCCAACCGGCAGTTCAAGAAGGCACCGCGGCTGCTGGTGGGGGCGAAGGACATGCATTACACCACCTCAGACGGGCGGCAGGTGCTGGACGGCACCGCCGGGCTCTGGTGCTGCAACGCCGGGCATTGCCGGCCGCGGATCACGGCGGCGATCGCCGAGCAGGCGGCGGAGATGGATTACGCGCCGGCCTTCCAGGTGGGGCATCCCAAGGCCTTCGAGCTCGCCAACCGGCTGATCGGCATCGCGCCCGAGGGCATGGAGCACGTCTTCTACGCCAATTCCGGCTCCGAGGCGGTGGAGAGCGCGCTGAAGATCGCCATCGCCTACCAGCGCGCGATCGGGCAGGGCTCGCGCACCCGGCTGATCGGGCGCGAGCGCGGCTATCACGGGGTGAATTTCGGCGGCATCTCGGTGGGCGGGATCGTCTCGAACCGCAAGGTCTTCGGCACGCTGCTCACCGGCGTCGACCACCTGCCGCATACCCATGACCTCAAGCGCAACGCCTTCTCGAAGGGCCAGCCGGAGCACGGGGCGGAGCTCGCCGACGAGCTGGAGCGGATCGTCACGCTGCACGACGCCTCGACCATCGCGGCGGTGATCGTGGAGCCGGTGGCGGGCTCCACCGGCGTGCTGATCCCGCCGAAGGGCTATCTGCAGCGGCTCCGCGACATCTGCACGAAGCACGGGATTCTCCTGATATTCGATGAGGTTATCACCGGCTTCGGACGGACGGGCGCGGCCTTCGGCTCGGAGAAATACGGCGTGACGCCGGACATGATCACCTGCGCCAAGGGGCTGACCAACGGGGTGATCCCGATGGGGGCGGTGCTGACGAGCGCTGCGATCCACGACGCCTTCATGTCGGGGCCCGAGCACATGATCGAGCTCTTCCACGGCTATACCTATTCGGGCAATCCGATCGCCGCCGCGGCGGGGCTGGCGAGCCTCGAGACCTATGGCGAGGAGGGGCTCTTCACCCGGGCGGCGGATCTGGCGCCGCATTGGGAGGCGGCGCTGCATTCGCTGGCCGATTGCCCGCATGTGATCGACATCCGCAACGAGGGGCTGATCGGCGCGGTCGAGCTGGCGCCGATCCCGGGCGAGCCGACCAAGCGCGCCTTCCAGGCCTTCCTCGCGGCCTTCGAGGCGGGCGTCCTGATCCGCACCACCGGCGACATCATCGCGCTCTCGCCGCCCCTGATCGTCTCGGAGGCGCAGATCGACGAGCTGATCGGCACGCTGCGGCGGGTGCTGGAGAGGCTCGCGTGATTGTCGAGGCGGATCAGGGGTTAACGCGCCGCCGTTGAGGCCGGATCCCGGCTGGAAAGCGGCTGGAATCCGGCTTGCCACCATTTCTGTCGGGAATTGGGCGTTAACGCCGCAAGGGGCGGAGCGGGCAGCCTTGGCGAGTGGGCGAACGGGGGACGCAGGAAAGGCGGACGCCGGGCACCCCATGCTGCCACGCCATCAGGGCGCCCGTGTGGTGGGCGGCCGGTCCGCCGGTCAGGCATAGTCTCGGGGGCGGACAGCGCCTCATACTGCCGCCCACCGCGCCGATTTGTCATCGGCCGCCGCGACATGATTGCATTGGGCTGTCCCGATCGAGTACCGCTGTCGATGTGAAGGGCGGTGTCCCAACCAAAGAAAATGCCGACGTTCGGACGGGCTCGCGCGATGGAGGGGTAGTAGACAAATGCATCTTGTTACAAAATCGTACTTTGATGCCTTCTGTGAGGAGTACAATTTTGCGAAGGGAGAAACGAAATCATTTGAAGCATTCTGCAATTTTTGCGCCGCCAATTTTCTCTCAGACGACGACCTTAATCCGGAAGATTTGATATACGAGGGAGCTGACCCAGGAATAGACTGCGCTCTACTTTTTGTGGATGGTCGAGCGATATTCACGGTTGATGAACTCAATGTATTGCTTGGTGGCGGGAAGCGGGAGTATGATTTCCAGTTTCTCTTCACGCAAGATAAATCATCTGAAAATTGGAGGAAGGGGGAAATAGATACTTTCAGCGCTGCGCTAGTAGATCTCATAAGTGACTCCCCTGCTCAGCCGTTATCGGATTATTTGATTGAGTTTAGGAAGTTGTTTTCAGAAGTCTATGGCAACATCAAAAGAGTTAGAGGTGGCCTGCCAAGCGCATCCGCATACTTTATTTCTGCGGCACAAGATACCGATGCTGCGGAGATTAATGCGGCGATAACTATCGCCAGTAAAGCGCTAACAGGCACGGGATACTTCAAGAACGTGACATTCGAGAAGATTCATCGAGAGCGACTTCATGAACTGTGGCTGTCGGCTGGAGCGACGGACGAGGCTACAATTCCCGTTTCGAGTTTCTCCGCCTTCCCGTCTGCACCAGGTGTAAATAGCGCATATATTGCTCCGATTTCGGCTAAAGATTTCATCCAAAAGGTACTAAAGAACGCAGATGGATCTAGAAAGAAGAAACTATTTGAAAAAAATGTCCGAGACTTTCTCGGTGAAGACGAAGAGGTAAACTCAGAAATTTCTGAAACACTAGCTGATCCAGACAAAAGGAAACGCTTCGGATTGATGAACAACGGTGTAACCATTGTTGCGGAGACCGTTCGGCCAGCCGGTCAGTCAATATTCGTAAGCAACTATCAGATTGTCAACGGCTGTCAAACTTCCAGCGTGCTCCTTCACAATGAAGCGGAAGTGGATGACACCGTTAGCTTAATGGTAAAAATAATTGAGAGTAACGATACTTCTACAATCGCAGATATCGTTCGAGCTACGAACAGGCAGTCAGCAGTTCAGGATGAGCAGTTTTCTTCAACTCTCGATATTCTGAGGGATCTGGAGGCTTACTTCAATGCAAGAGGCGCTGGGCATGCGAATCGGCTCGTTCTAGAGCGGCGGAAAGGCCAATATCGGAACGAGAATATCCCGCAAGCGAGAGTCGTTGACATTAGGGAGTTGGCCCGCGCAATTTCGGCGACTCGAATGCTTCGGCCAGATTTAGCTAGTCGCTACGTGGGACGTCTCACGGGCGAGATGCGGGATCAGGTCTTCGTGAAAGAGGCTTCTGAAGAACTTTTTTATCTTTCCTGTTTTGCCAGCTATCGCCTACGGATCTTGATATCTAATAAAAAATTTGATGCTAGATATTCGAAGCTTAGGTGGCATATTCTATGTGTTTCTTGGTTCGTTTCCACTAGACAGTTCAAGGGATTCGGCGAAAAACGGGCTGAAGACGCTTTCGAGAATCTGTTCGCTGCGAACGATGGGGTTTGGTTTGATCGGCTCAGAACGATTGTCACGATCGTCTTCCCAGATTTTCAGATCTCGCGTGATGTTCTGAAAGGGCAAGCCTTCAACGGTGCGCTAATAAAGGCTGCCAGCGAGATCCGTTGGTCTGCCCCTGACTAATAGTCGCTGAGATTTGTCACCCGAGCGCGGGGTTTCGTGCGATGGAAGGCGCAATAGTGACAACTTTGGGCCGCAAGTGGATGATGGTTCTTCGGTGTAGACGCGGCGTTGCAGCCTGGATTTTGCATTTTTCTCCGTTGCCGTGCATCGGCTGGCATCGCAGATGGCCGACTGCGGACCTCCGGTGGCTCGCGACGCCGAAGCGGCTTCGCGGGTCCGTCGCCAGCGGCGGACTTGCGTTCCGGCGGCGGGCGAACCTATCAAGGTTGGGGACCTCAGGGGGAGGACGGTCGATGAATGCGCCTGGCGAGAACCTCAGGATCGACGGGGCCCGGCTCTGGGACTCGATCATGGAGATGGCGAAGATCGGGCCGGGGGTGGCGGGGGGCAACAATCGCCAGACCCTCACCGATGCCGATGGCGAGGGGCGGCGGCTCTTCAAGGCCTGGTGCGATGCGGCCGGCCTCGAGACCGGGGTCGATGCCATGGGCACGATGTTCGCGCGGCGGGAAGGCACGGACCCGGAGGCGCTGCCGGTCTATGTGGGCAGCCATCTCGACACCCAGCCGACGGGCGGCAAGTACGACGGGGTGCTGGGGGTGCTGGGCGGGCTGGAGGTGATCCGCTCGCTGAACGACCTCGGCATCCGGACGCGGCATCCGATCGTGGTGACCAACTGGACCAACGAGGAGGGCACGCGCTTCGCCCCGGCGATGCTGGCGAGCGGGGTCTTCGCCGGGGTGCACGAGCTCGACTGGGCCTATGGGCGCGAGGATGCCAGGGGGCTCAAGTTCGGGGACGAGCTCGCGCGCATCGGCTGGAAGGGCGAAGAGGCGGTCGGCGCGCGGCGGATGCATGCCTTCTTCGAGCTGCATATCGAGCAGGGGCCGATCCTGGAGGCCGAGGGGGTCGATATCGGCGTCGTCACCCATGGGCAGGGGCTCTGGTGGCTGCAGGTCACCCTGACCGGCAAGGAGAGCCATACCGGCTCGACGCCCATGGCGATGCGGCGCAACGCGGGCCTCGGCATGGCGCGGGTGACCGAGCTCGTGCACGGGATCGCCATGGAGAACCAGCCGGATGCGGTGGGCGCGATCGGGCATGTGGACGTCTATCCGAATTCGCGCAACGTGATCCCGGGGCGGGTGGTCTTCACCGTGGACATCCGCTCGCCGGACCGGGCGAAGCTCGACGGGATGAAGGCGCGGCTGGAGGCGGAGGCGCCGGCGATCGCCGCGGGTCTCGGGCTCGGGATCGAGATCGAGGTGGCGGGGCATTTCGATCCGGTGACCTTCGATGCGGGCTGCGTGGCCGCGGTGCGGGCGGCGGCGGAGCGGCTGGGCTATTCGCATCGGGACATCGTGAGCGGGGCGGGGCATGACGCCTGCTGGATCAACCGGGTGGCGCCGACGTCGATGGTGATGTGTCCCTGCGTCGACGGGCTGAGCCACAACGAGGCGGAGGAGATCTCGCCGGAATGGGCGGAGAAGGGCGCGAACGTGCTCTTTCACGCGGTGGTGGAGACGGCGGGCATCGTGGCGTGAGGCGCTGTCCCCATGGGGACGGCCGGCAAGCCTTTGATGTAAAACGGGAAAAGTGTTAACGCGGTTGCGCCGGCGAGGGGCGCGGACCCTGGACGGTGCGCTTGCGCCACGGGTCGATCGGGCTGGAGATGCCCCGGGACCGTGGGATGGGAGGCGACGGCGCAGGGAGGGGATGCGGAAGCTGCCGGGGCCTTGCCGGCAGCGTCCCGGGGGCTCGGTGTTCCGGGCCGGTCGGGCCGGCCCGGGGTGCGGCTCAGTCGGCCGGTTCGCGCGCGGCCGGGAACTGGGCGGCGCGGGTCACCATCACCACATAGGTGATGGCGTAGATGGCGACGACGGCGAGCCCGACCCACTGGATTTCGAAGGGGGTGAAGAAGAAGGCGATCACCAGCAGGAGCTGCAGCGTGAAGTGAAGGGGATAATAGACCCTCGATCCCACGATGTCGCGCGACCAGCCGAGGTTCGCCGAATAGAGGCGGATCAGGCTGTCGAGCGAGTTCACCACGAAGACCACGCCGACGAAGATCATGAACCAGTTCAGCCAGCCCGGGATCACCAGGGCATGCTGGTGGTAGATGTAGAGCACGCAGAACCAGGCGCCCAGCGGGATGACCGGCAGCACGACCATCGCCCCGGCGAGCTGCCAGGTCTCGAGCCCGCCCACGTAGCGTGCGACGAACTGGCCGATCATCAGGCTCCAGGAGAACCACCAGAAGAGATAGAACTCGTGATAATCGGCGATCGGGGTCGCGAAGCGGTGCAGATGCACGAAATAATCGAGCAGCAGGCCGATGTTGCCGAAGAAATTGCCGAAGCCGACCCCGGAATAGGCGAAGGCGACGACGAAGAGCGCCGTGAAGGCCAGCATGCCGAAGCCGTAGGTCGAGACGATCGCGAGCCATTTCATGATGTAGAAATTGCCGCTCGAGACCACGGAGAAGGCGATGACGCCGATCCCCAGCGCCCAGACGCCCCAGGACGGCAGGTCCGGCGCATAGGCCGGCAGGTTGATCATGAAGAGGTAGCAGGTGAAGGCGCAGGTCGCGATCACGGTCAGGTTGTAGAGCCACTTGACCAGCGGGATCTCGAAGATGCGCAGCCGCGGCTCGAGGGCCACGAAATAGAAGGTCGTCACGAAATACATCAACCAGACCAGCGGCCCCCACATGCCGAATTCGATCGCGAGGGCGTTGGTGAAGGCGAAGGCCGGATCGGCCTCGTAGACCGGAAATTC
The DNA here is from genome assembly GCF_036846665.1 of Amaricoccus sp. Taxonomy (NCBI): domain Bacteria; kingdom Pseudomonadati; phylum Pseudomonadota; class Alphaproteobacteria; order Rhodobacterales; family Paracoccaceae; genus Amaricoccus; species Amaricoccus sp. Next base: position 7,701 of record NZ_DAIUBO010000142.1, read on the forward strand.
GGTGAGGGGCAGCATGATGAGCCCCATGTCGAGTCCCGCCGTGAAGAGCAGGGCGACGAGCGTCAGGATCCCGACCGGATGCGTGCCGGTGCATTTGAGCCGGGGCCAGCGGAGGAGGACGAAGATCGCGCATCCGAGGACGCTGAGATAGGCAATCGTGATTATCAACGTCATGTTGTTCTCGCGTTTGCTGGGGCCGACGTTAACGAATAGCGGGACTGGGATCCAGCCCCGTCACTTTTGCGACCCTCCCGTGGTCTTGCGCGACATTTTGTTGCGAGGACATCGCGGAAGGGCGGGGAGGCCGTGTCGCGGGTGGGGGAATCGCATTCGGCAGGGCGGTCCTGTCCGCCTGGATTTCGAGCGGGCCAAGCTTCACCATCCCGCCCGGCGGGCGCTGCCCTCGTCTTGTGGCGGAACGGTCGAGGAAGAAAGAAGGCGCGCCAGATGTGATAGTCCTGTGTCGCCGACGACCGGGCTTGTCCGGCGCGCCGAAACGCGGTCAGGTGAACGGGAGCGCGGATGCGCGACGAGGAGGGCATTTCATGAGCAAGGTCATCAGGGGCGGCACCATCGTCACGGCGGAACGGATGTGGAAGGCCGACGTGCTGATCGAGGGCGAGCTGGTCGCGGCGATCGGCGAGGGGCTGAGGGGCGACGAGGAGATCGACGCCTCCGACGCCTATGTGATGCCGGGCGGCATCGACCCGCACACCCATCTGGAGATGCCCTTCATGGGCACGACCGCCGCCGAGACCTTCGAGAGCGGCACCTTCGCGGCGGCCTCGGGCGGCACGACCATGCTGGTCGATTTCGTGCTGCCGGGGCCGGACGGGAGCCTCCTGAACGCGATCGCGGACTGGGACCGCAAGTCGGCGCCGCAGATCTGCGTCGACATCGGCTATCACATGGCGATCACCGGCTGGAACGAGACCATCCATCGCGAGATGGAGGAGGTGGTCAGGCGCGGGGTCAATACCTTCAAGCATTTCATGGCCTACAAGGGCGCGCTGATGGTGGAGGACGACGAGATGTACGCCTCCTTCAAGCGCTGCGCCGAGCTGGGCGCGCTGCCGCTGGTGCATGCCGAGAACGGCGACATCGTGGCGGAACTGCAGAAGAAATACATGGAAGAAGGGCTGACCGGCCCCGAGGGCCATGCCTATTCGCGGCCGCCGGAGGTCGAGGGCGAGGCCGCCAATCGCGCGATCATGATCGCCGATGCCGCCGGCGTGCCGCTCTATATCGTGCATGTGAGCTGCGAGCAGGCGCATGAGGCGATCCGGCGGGCGCGGTCGAAGGGCATGCGGGTCTATGGCGAGCCGCTGATCCAGCATCTGACGCTCGACGAGCGCGAGTATTTCGACAAGGACTGGGATTACGCCGCGCGGCGGGTGATGTCGCCGCCCTTCCGCGACAAGGCGCATCAGGCGAGCCTCTGGGCCGGGCTGCAATCGGGGTCGCTCCAGGTGGTGGCGACCGATCACGCCGCCTTCACGACGAAGCAGAAGCGCATGGGGTTGCAGGGATTTCCCTCGATCCCGAACGGGACCGGGGGCCTGGAGGACCGCATGCCGGTGCTCTGGACGGAGGGCGTCGAGACCGGGCGGCTGACGCCGCAGGAATTCGTCGCCGTCACCTCGACCAACATCGCGCGCATCCTCAACGTCTATCCGCGCAAGGGCGCGATCGTGCAGGGCGGGGAGGCGGATCTGGTGGTCTGGGATCCGAAGCTCTCCAAGACCATCACCGCGGCGAGCCAGAAGTCGATCATCGACTATTCCGTCTTCGAGGGGCGCAAGGTCACCGGCCTGCCGCGCTACACGCTCTCCCGCGGCGAGGTGGTCTGGGCCGACGGGCAGAACAGCCAGCCGCAGCCGGGGCGGGGCAGGTTCGTGCCGCGGCCGGCGTTCTCCTCCGCCCACAGGGCGCTGTCGAAATGGAAGGAGCTGACCAGCCCGCGCAGGATCGAGCGCGATCCGCAGAACATCCCGAGCGGGGTGTGATGGAGGTCTTCGGCGCGGCGGATGCGGCGGCGTTCCGCCGGGCGGCGGAGGCCTCCATCGCCTATCGCGAGGGGCTCGGGGCGCGCCCCATCGGCCCGGCGGCGGATTACCCGGCCAAGCTCGCGGCGCTCGACGCGCCGCTGCCCGAGCGCGGCATGGCCTCGGACGCGGTGCTGGAGGCGCTGGTCGCGGCGGGCGCGGGCGGGGTGATGGACAAGGCGAGCCCGCGCTTCCCCCGCTGGGGGATCGGCGCGGCGCCGCCCCCCGGCCCCGCGGCGGACATGCTGGACGCGGG
>NZ_DAIUBO010000143.1:0-9973 GCF_036846665.1 Amaricoccus sp.
AGGGCAGCGCCCGCCTGGGGGCGGGGCGGGCGCTGCCCGGCGGTGCCCGCCGGGCCAATTGGTGACGCAGGCCTGTCCGGAACTCGGGCGGACGGAGTGACGTAGCCGGATGCAATTCCCCCGGATCGAGCCCCCGACCCCCTCCACGAACCGTGAAAACCGGCCGCATCTGCGCTATACTCGAGCCGCAGCCATGGTCGACACCGCCATCGTCACCGCCCTGATCGGCTCCGGCGCCAGCCTGGCGCTCGCCGGCTTCGGCGCTTGGCGCGCCGTGCGGCTCGAACGCATTCAGGCCGCCGACCAGCGCGAGATGCAGGCGCTGCGCGACGAGATCGACACCCGCAAGGGGCTGCGCGATTCCCGGCGGGAATACGAATTCGACGCGCGACGGCGGCTCTACGAGGAACTCGAGCCCGTCCTCTTCCAGTCGCAGGACGCCGCCCGGCAGCTCTTCGACCGCGTCGCCAACATGGCCCGGGTGACGCGGGACGGCCGCCTCGGCGCGCATCCCGGGGCATGGCTGGCGCGCGGCTCGACCGGCTATTACCGGCACTCGACCCTCTACCGGCTCATGCGCCTCTGGGCGCTGCACCAGATCGCGCTCCGGCGGCTGACCCAGGTCGACCAGCGGCTCGACAGCGGCATCGCCCGCCGCGTCCAGGTGCAATCGGTGCTCTACGAACTCCTGTCGGACCATTTCCGCCTCGCCCGCGCCGGAAAGCCGGTCCGCTACGAGCCCTACGAGCCCGGGGGAGGGTTGCAGGGCATCTTCCTCGGCACCCTCGACAATGCCGGGGCCTTCCTGATCGACCGCCCCGACGGCGGGCCGGAAGGCATCCTCGACTTCGGCGCATTCGAGGACAGGCTGAAGGCGGGCGAGGATTCCCGGATCGCGAGCGTCGGAAACCTCTCCGCCTGCTTCGACGGTTTCCACCCCGCCACCCATCCGGTGCTGTGGCGCGCCCTCGTCGCCAGCGCCTGCCTCGGCTGGGTCCTGACCCGCCAGGCCGAGGGCGACGGGACCGGGGCGGAGGCGACCGACCCCGAACGGCTGGTGCAGGCCTTCTTCGCCGACCCCCGCGCGGGCAGCAAGTTCGACTGGCGCGGCGGCACCGACGACGACCTGCGATCCGAGGACACGCCCGAAGACACCCTGCGCGCCGCCCAGGCCCATCTCCTCGACCGGTTCCGGAGCAGGGATTTGCTGGATTAGGTACGGGCTTCCAACAGGTCACCCATTCCGTCTTGCCCGGAAAAGCAGCGGTTCCGACCTTGCGGGCGCACCCCGCACTGCCGACGCAGTCGCTGCCGTCGGCTCGCTGCGGGACGGTCAAACTGGGAATATCGAAGGCCTCATGCGATCGCGCCGCGCGGTCTATTCCCGGGGTTCCATCGGGCCGATGACATGGGCGAAGGAGCCCGCCACGCGGCCGCACGCGAGGCCCATCGCGGGCAAGGCCTCGCCGGCGGCATCGGTCGCGTCGAAGACGCGGTCGGCCGTTCCCTCTTGCCGGATCGTCGCATAGTGGAACTCGTGCCCGGCCAGCGGCATCTGCCAGGGGCAGGTGGCGCGCGGCGCGAGACGGCGGTATCCGAGCGTCAGGCGGCGCTCGGCGAAGGAGGTGACGAGCGGCAGCATGCCGAGCATCCGGTGCGACCGGCCCTCTGCATCGACCAGGGCCTCGCCGAGCGCCATGTAGCCGCCGCATTCGCCCCAGATCACCGCGCCCCGCGCAACCGCCGCCTCCATGGCATGCCGGAACATCTCCGAGGCCGCGAGCCGGCCGGCATGGAGTTCGGGGTAGCCGCCGGGCAGGAAGACCGCATCGGCCTCCGCCGGGGGGCCGTGATCATCGAGGGGTGCGAAGGGCAGGATCTCCGCGCCCCTCGCCCGCCAGTCCGCGAGAAGATGGGGATAGGTGAAGACGAAGGCCGCGTCCTCGGCAAGGGCGATCCGCTGGCCGGGCGGCGGCAGGCGCGCGCCGGTGCCGCCCGCGAGCGCGAGCGGCAGGGCGCTCGCGCACACCGCCTCCAGATCGACGTGCGCGGCCACGATCTCGGCGGCGCGGGACACGACCGCTTCGGCATCCGCGACCTCGGCGGGAAGGACCAGTCCCAGATGCCGCGACGGCAGATGCAGACCCGTCGAGCGCGGCACCGCTCCGAACACAGTCACGCCGCGTGACGCGAGCGCCGAACGCGCGATGGCCTCGTGGCGCGGCGACGCCACCCGGTTCAGGATCGCGCCGGCGAGCGGCACGTCCGGGCGCAGCGCGCGCAGGCCGGCCGGGGCTAGGGCCGCGGATTGCCCCTGGCCGGACACGTCGAGCACCAGAAGCAGCGGCGCGCCGAGGGCGGCCGCCACATCCGCCGCCGACCCGCTTCCGTCCGCGGCGGCATCGAGCGCGCCCATCGCCCCCTCGACGATCAGGAGCGGCGCGCCCTGCTGCGCCGCGAGCGCGCGCAGGCGGGTCGGGGACATCGCCCATCCGTCCAGGTTCAGGGACGGCCGCCCCGCCGCCAGCCGGTGGAACTGCGGATCGATGTAATCGGGGCCGGCCTTGGCCGCCGCCACGACCCGGCCGCGGGACCCGAGCGCACGCAGGAGGCCGAGCGTGAGCACGGTCTTGCCCGCGCCCGATGCCGGTGCCGCGACGACCAGCGCGCGCATCGTCACGGCTGGTCCGCGACGCCCCGCTCGCCGAGAGGATCGAGCGACCGCGGCGGGATCCCGGCGCCCTGCCCGACCCAGTCGATGGCCTGACGCAGGAGAACGTTGCGTCCGATGCAGACGATGGAGGGCGACCCGACCCCCTCCGCCGCGGCCGTGGCGGCGGCAGCGGCGAGCGTCGTCTCGAAGACCCGCATATCCGGCAGGGTGGCATTCATCACGATGGCCACCGGCTCGTCCGGCGCGCGGCCCGCCGCGACCAGAACCTCGGCGATCTGCGCGAGATGCTTCACCGCCATGTAGAGCACGATCACCGGCGAGCCTCTGGCGATGGCGTCCCAGTCGACGGCGCCGGGCGCGGAGCCCGACTGGTCGTGGCCGGTCAGAAAGGTCACCGCCTGATTGACGTCGCGATGGGTCAGCGGGATGCCGGCATAGGCGAGGCCGCCGATCCCCGCGGTGATCCCCGGCGTCACCCGGATCGCGATGCCGGCTCGCACAAGCGCCAGCGCCTCCTCGCCGCCTCGCCCGAAGACGAAGGGATCGCCCCCCTTCAGCCGCAGGACCCGCTGGCCCGACCGCGCCAACTCGATCAGGCGGAAGGAAATGTCGCGCTGCTTCGGCGAGGGCTTGCCGCCGCGCTTGCCCGCGAATTCGATGCGCGACTCCGGTCGGCGCCAGGCGAGGATGCGCTCGTCGACGAGCGCGTCGTAGACGATCGTATCGGCCGCGCGGATGGCCGCGAGACCCTGCAGGGTCATCAGTCCGGGCTCGCCGGGCCCGGCGCCGACCAGCCAGACCATGCCGGGCGGGAAATCGGGGCTCGGCAGGTCCGGGAATGCATCGCGAGGCAGTACCATGGCATTTGCTTACAGCCGCGCGTCCGCCTTGGCGAGTACCCGAAGCAGGGCCTGCGATCCCCCTGTTGCATCGCCGCAAGGCGGGATAGATTCCGGTGATGGACCAGGGCGCACCGCCGGCAAAGCTCCGCACCGGATTCACCACCGGCGCCTGCGCCACGGCAGCCGCCGTCGCTGCCGGAGGTGCATTGCTGACGGGGCGCTGGACGGATCCGGTGCAGATCCGGCTGCCGCGCGGCGCCGAGGCATCCTTCGCCCTCGCGACCTTCCGCACCGGCGAGGGCTGGGCCGAGGCCGCGGTGATCAAGGACGCCGGCGACGACCCAGACGTCACCCATGGCGCGACGGTCGTCGCGCGCGTGGAGCACGGCGCGCCCGGCTCCGGCGTCACCTTCCGGGCGGGACCGGGCGTCGGCATCGTGACCCGGCCCGGCCTGCCGATCCCGCCCGGCGAGCCTGCGATCAATCCCGTGCCGCGGCGCATGATGGCGGAGGCCCTGACCACGCTCGCGGAAGCCTGCGGGACGGCGGCGGATTTCGAGGTCCGGGTCTCGATCCCCGGCGGCGAGGCGCTGGCGCTCAGGACCTGGAACCCGCGGCTCGGGATCGAGGGCGGCCTGTCGATCCTCGGCACGACGGGCATCGTGCGGCCCTTCTCCTGCGCCGCCTGGATCGCCTCGATCCATCGCGGCATCGACGTGGCGCGGGCATGCGGCCTCGTCCATGCCGTGGGCAGCACCGGCGCCACCTCCGAGCGGGCGGCGCAGCGGCATTTTGGGCTTCCCGACCACGCGATGCTCGACATGGGCGACTTCGCGGGCGGGATGCTGAAATACCTGCGCCGGCATCCGATTCCGCGCGTCACCATCGCCGGCGGCTTCGGAAAGCTCACCAAGCTCGCCCAGGGCGCGCTCGACCTCCATTCCTCCCGCTCGCAGGTCGACCTTACGCGACTCGCCCGGCGCGCGGGCGACCTGATCCCCGTGCAGGAGCGCGGCACGGTCTGGAACTCCGCCCTGCAGCTGCTCGAGGTCGCCGGCCCGGAGCTTGCCCAGCGTATCGCCGGGGACGCGCTCGTGACGGCGCGCGCGCTGCTCGGCGCGGCGCCGATCGAGCTCGATGCCATGGTGGTGGACCGCGGCGGGCGCATCCTCGCGATCGCCGACCGGGACGGCAGCCGCCGGCCATGAACGGCCGGCGTCGCGTGCTCGTGCTCGGCGGCACGGGAGAGTCCCGCAGCCTCTGCGCCGCCCTCGCGCGAATGCCGGGCATCGCCGCCGCCGCCTCGCTCGCCGGCGCGACCGCGACGCCGGCACGCTACGACGTCCCGACCAGGAGCGGCGGCTTCGGCGGCGTCGAGGGGCTAGCGCGATACCTTGGCGACGAACGGATCGACGCCCTCGTCGATGCGACGCATCCCTTTGCCGGGCGCATCGCGAGGAATGCGGCCGAAGCCGCGCGGCGCATGGGGGTCCGGCATCTCAAGCTCCTCCGTCCCGCCTGGCGGCCGGGCCCGGGCGAGCGCTGGCGGGAGGTGCCGGATTTCCCATCGGCCGCGCTTGCGCTCCCCCCCGGCGCCAGGGTCTTTCTCGCGACCGGCCCGGGCTCCGCTCCGCATTTTCGCGACCTCGCCCGCACCGGCTTCGTTCTCCGGGTCATCGACCCGCAGGGAGGCCGCGGCTGCCCGGAGGCATGGACGATCCTCACCGCCCGCCCGCCTTTCACCGTCGAATCGGAAAGGGCCACCTTCGCCGCACAGCGCATCACCCACCTCGTGACCCGGAACGCAGGCGGCGGCGAAGGCCGGGCGAAGCTCGATGCCGCAGCGGCGCTGGGACTGGAGGTCGTGATGATCGCCCGCCCCGCCACTCCCCCGGGGATCGCCACCGTCGCCACGGTGGCCGAAGCCCTCGACTGGCTGCGCGATACCGGACCCCGTGGCTTGAACCCCGCTTGACACCTCTCCGGGGGTTTGAGCATATCGCCCGGGCGCACGGCGCGGGCGGGGTGCCGTTGCCGGATGCCGCGAGGCGGGCGCCCGCCCCGACGCTTCACCTCCCCGAGGAACGGAACCGATGGCCAAGAAGATCCCCGCAACCGTCGTCACCGGCTTTCTCGGTGCGGGAAAGACCACGCTGATCCGGCATCTGCTCGAAAACGCGAACGGCCGCCGGATCGCGCTCATCATCAACGAATTCGGCGACCTCGGCGTGGATGGAGAAATCCTCAAGGGCTGCGGCATCGCGGGCTGCGGCGACGACGATGTCATCGAGCTGTCCAACGGCTGCATCTGCTGCACCGTGGCGGAGGATTTCGTGCCGGCGATCCAGAAACTGATCGACCGCGCCGAGCCGCCCGACCATGTGGTCATCGAGACCTCCGGCCTCGCCCTGCCGCAACCGCTGGTGCGCGCCTTCAACTGGCCCGACATCCGCACGCGCGTCACCGTCGATGGTGTCGTGACCATCGTCGATGGCCCGGCGCTCGCCGCCGGGCGCTTCGCCGCCGACGAGGCGGCGGTCGATCTCCAGCGCGCCGCCGACGACAATCTCGACCACGAGACCCCGCTCTCCGAGCTCTTCGAGGATCAGCTCGCCTGCGCCGATCTCGTGGTCGTCAACAAGACCGACCTGCTCGGCGCCGCGACCGGTGCGACCGTCGAGGGGATCCGCGCCCAGGTTCGCCCCGGCGTCTCCGTCCTCGAGGCGAGCCGGGGCGCGATCGACCCCCTCGCGCTGCTCGGGCTTTCCATCGGTGCCGAGGACGACCTCGAGGTCCGGCGCGAAATCCACCATCACCACGACCTCGACCACGACCACGATGACGATGACGATGACGATCCGGAGGGGCACGGGCACGACGAATTCGAGAGCCACGTGCTCGATCTGCCCGAGATCGATGCCCCGGACGCGCTGCTTGCGGCCATCCGATCCGCGGTGGAGCGCCACGACATCCTGCGGGTCAAGGGGTTCGCCGCGGTTCGCGGAAAGCCGCTGCGACTGGTGATCCAGGGCGTCGGGCCCCGGATCGAGACCTACTACGACCGCGCCCATGCCGCGGGGGAACCGCGCGCGACCCGGCTCGTGGTGATCGGCCAGAGCGGGCTGGACGCGGCAGCCATCGGAGACGCGCTGGCCGACGCGGCACGGTGACATGCATCTGCTGGCGGCGAGCCCCGGCGCGATCTCCGACGGAAGCGAGCCGGTCGACCCGGACCAGACACCGGCCGATGTGGTCTTCATCTCCGCGGCGGATTCCGAACTCGCCCAGTTCGCCGCCGCGCGGGCGGCCATGGGATCCGCGGCACCGGACCTCAGACTCGCGCATCTCGCCTGGCTCGCGCATCCCTATTCGGTCGATCTCTATCTCGACAAGACCGCGCGGCGATCCCGGCTCGTGATCGTCCGCCTGCTCGGCGGCGCGGCCTATTGGCGCTACGGGATCGAGCAATTCTCCATCCGTCTCGCCGAAGCCGGCGTCCCGCTCGCGATCCTGCCGGGCGACGACCGGCCGGATGCCGAACTGCGCGCCGCCTCGAGTGTCGGCGATGCGGATTGGGAGGAGCTTCTCGCCTGCTGCGTCGAGGGCGGGCCGGAGAATGCCGCGACCTTCCTGCATCTCGCGAACCACATGCTCGGCCGGGGCCCCCGCCCGCCGGCGGCGCGGCCGCTGCTGCGGGCCGGCTATTACTGGCCGGGTGCCGCGATGGCCGATGCGGAAACCCTCGCCGGGAACTGGCGGCCGGAGGCCCCGGTGGTGGCCCTGGTCTTCTACCGGGCGCTCCTGCAGGGCGCGGGCCTGCAGCCCGTGGACCGCATGATCGCGGCGCTGCAGGCGCGGGGCCTGAACCCGCTGCCGGTCTACGTGGCTTCGCTCAAGGACAGCGTTTCCGCCGCCACGCTCGGCCATATCTTCGATCGGACGCCACCCGATCTCGTGCTGAACGCGACGAGCTTCGCGGTCTCCTCTCCCGATGCCGCTGCCTGGGGAGGCGAGAGGGCGCCGACGGTTCTCGACGTCGGCGGCCGGCCGGTGATCCAGATCGTGCTCGCGACCGGCACCGAGGCCGATTGGGTCGAGGGCGAGCGCGGCCTCGCGCCGCGCGACATCGCCATGAACGTGGCGCTTCCGGAGGTCGACGGCCGGATCCTCTCCCGCGCCGTGAGCTTCAAGGGCGAGGCCTGGCGCGACGAGGCCACCCAATGCACGATCGCGGCCTATCGCGCCCGCGACGACCGCATCGCCTTCGCCGCCGATCTCGCCGCGGCCTGGGTCACGCTGGGGCGCGCCCGGCCCGCCGACCGGCGCGTCGCGCTGGTGCTGGCGAATTATCCCAACAAGGACGGGCGTCTCGCCAATGGCGTCGGGCTCGACACGCCGGCGTCGACGGTGGCGGTCCTCGACGCGCTCCGGGCCGCCGGCTACCATGTGGAGGATGCGCCGCGGGACGCCGCGGCGCTGATGGAGGCGATCCTCGCGGGGCCGACCAACTGGCTGACCGACCGCGCCGATCGCAGCGGCGGCGAGCGGCTTTCACTCGACAGCTATGCTATCTTTTTCAACGCCTTGCCGCCACGGGTTCGCGAGGCGGTCGAGGATCGCTGGGGGCCGCCCTCGGCGGACCCGTTCTTCGTCGACGGCGCATTCGCCCTGTCGATCCTGCGCTATGGCAACGTCGCGGTCGGGGTGCAGCCGGCGCGTGGCTACAACATCGACCCCGAAGCGACCTATCACGCGCCGGATCTGGTTCCGCCGCACAATTATTTCGCGTTCTATGCCTGGCTCAGGGCGAGTTTCGCGACGAATGCCGTCGTCCACCTGGGAAAGCACGGCAATCTCGAATGGCTGCCGGGCAAGGCCGTCGCGCTGTCCTCCGAATGCTTCCCCGAGGCGGTTCTCGGGCCGATGCCGCATCTCTATCCCTTCATCGTCAACGATCCCGGCGAGGGCACCCAGGCCAAGCGACGCGCCCAGGCGGTGATCCTCGACCATCTCACCCCGCCCATGACCCGCGCCGAGAGCTATGGCCCGCTGCGCGACCTCGAGGCGCTGGTGGACGAGTATTACCAGGCGGCCGGGGTGGACCCGCGCCGGATCGCGCATCTGCGGGGCGAGATCCTCACGCTGATGTCCGCGACCGGCCTCGACCTCGATGCCGGGGTCACCGATGCGGGCGACGACGACCACCGCTTCAAGAAGCTCGACGCCTATCTCTGCGAACTCAAGGAAAGCCAGATCCGCGACGGCCTCCACGTCTTCGGCCGGAGCCCCGAAGGCATCCAGGAACGCGACCTCGCGATCGCGCTGCTGCGGGTGCCGCGCGGCGACGGCAAGGCCGCCGATGCCTCCCTCATTCGCGCCATCGCCGCCGATCTCGGCGTGAGCGCGGGCGGCTTCGACCCGCTCGACTGCGATCTCGGCGCGCCCTGGACCGGGCCACGCCCCGCGACCCTGGAAACCGCGAGCGATGAGCTTTGGCGCACCGCCGGCGACACGGTCGAGCGCCTTGAAGCGCTCGCAGCGCAACTCGTCGACCGGCCGGAGCGGCTGAGCGAGCGGATGCAGCAGACCGGCGCGGTGATCGGGACGCTTCAGGCGACGGTCCTGCCCGCCCTGCGCGCCTGCGGCCGGCGCGAGATCGCCGCGATGCTCGACGGGCTCGATGGCCGATTCATCGCGCCCGGACCTTCCGGCGCGCCCACCCGCGGACGGCTCGACGTCCTGCCCACGGGGCGCAACTTCTTCTCCGTCGACAGCCGCGCGATCCCGACCCGCGCGGCCTGGGCCCTGGGCTGGAAGTCGGCCTGCCGGCTCGTCGAGCGCCATGCCCAGGAACAGGGCGACTGGCCCAGGGTCATGGCGATCACCGCCTGGGGCACCGCCAACATGCGCACCGGGGGCGACGACATCGCCCAGGCGCTGGCGCTCATGGGTGCGCGGCCGCTCTGGGACGCGATGAGCGGCCGCGTCACCGGCTTCAAGATCCTGCCCGCAGGCACCCTCGGGCGCCCGCGCGTGGACGTGACGCTGCGGGTCTCGGGCTTCTTCCGCGATGCCTTCCCCGCCCAGATGGATCTCGTCGCCAGCGCGGCGCGCGCGATCATGGACCTCGACGAGCCGGCCGACATCAATCCGGCGGCGGCGCGCTATCGCGTCGAGGCGGCGCGGGAGGGTGCGGAGCGCGCCGGATGGCGGGTCTTCGGCTCCAGGCCGGGCGCCTATGGCGCGGGCCTCCAGGCGATGATCGACGAGCGGCTCTGGAACGACCGCGCCGATCTCGGGCGGGCCTATCTCGAGTGGAGCGGCTATGCCTATGGCGCGGGCACCGATGGCGCCGAGGCTCGCGGGGCCCTGTCCGACCGGCTCGCGCGGGTACAGGCGGTCGTGCAGAACCAGGACAACCGCGAGCACGACTTGCTCGATTCCGACGATTACTACC
>NZ_DAIUBO010000144.1:0-9837 GCF_036846665.1 Amaricoccus sp.
CGCCCGTCACGCCAACGGCGTGCCTCCGGCACGACGCGGGCGCTTCGCACCCGCCGGGCCGTGCGCTGCCCTCATCTCATGGCGGAACGGTCGTACCGGTGACAATGGGCTCCAAATGTGATCACCTCGCTAAACGCCCGGTGTCGACTTACAGTGCGCATCTCCCTCCTTCATCGCCGCGACAAGCTCCCGCCAGCAGCCACGAGGCCCCGATGAGCAATGCCGAAGCCGCCTATGCCGCAGCGCTGGAGGTGATCAGGAAGAGCCCTACCCACATCAGGAGCGAATTACACTTCAGTCATCTTCCGGGTCTTGAACAGATCCCACCGGAAATCGCAGAACACAGATCCATGATTGTCTTGGGATTTGAGAATACCAAGATAACGAACCTCGAACCGATAGCTGGCCTTTCAAACCTAACAGGCCTTGGCTTGAAGAACACACCGGTTTCCAACCTCGCCCCGATTGCCAACCATACAAATCTGGAGAAGCTACACTTGGATGGGAGCCAGGTCGTTGACCTAGCGCCAATCCGTGAATTCCGACGACTGAAGGAGCTTTCTCTGAACAAGACCCGGGTTACCGACCTTGGGCCACTCGCGGGCCTTGTCTCTCTCGATGAACTCTCGCTGATGCACACTCCAGTAGCCGACTTGCGGCCACTTCGGAACCTTGCTTCCCTTGAGATACTCCGGCTTATCGGTACAGCGGTTGTTGATCTTGATGGCCTTCAGGATCTTGTCGGTCTCGAAGTTCTGTCGCTGGGCAGATCGAAGGTCGTCGATCTTAGGCCATTGATGCGCCTCAACACCCTCAAGATCCTTGACCTCAACAACACACCGGTCTCCGACCTCAGACCTCTCGCAAATCTCACTGGCATTCATGGTCTGTATATCGGCAACACGAAAGTTGCCGACATCGGCCCAATTCAGCGCTTCAGGGCGCTGAGTTCACTTAACCTTGAACTGACAGCGGTGGCAGATATTGCGCCATTGCGTGATCTCGCTTCTTTGCATTGGCTCAGGATCACGAATTCACACATCGCGGATATCGGGCCGCTTTCAGGCTGCACCGAGTTGACCATGCTCGACCTGAGCAACACCTCGGTCGATGATCTGCGCCCGATCAAGGACCTCCCGAAACTGATAGAAGGCTCGCTTGGCTACCGAGGAAATCTAAGCTTCAAGGGCTGCAAGGCCTGCGATCTCGACCCCGAAGGACTGGGCAAGCTGGCGGAGATCGAAGACGACGACGCCCGCACGCGGCGAACGATCGACTACCTGCAATCCCTCACCGACTGGCCGCCGGTCAATTCCGATCCGATCGAAGCTGCGATGCACGGCCCGATCCTCGAAGCTTCGCTGGCCGACCTCGCACTCGTGGAAACCGTCTTCGAGGCCGTTTCCCCGGACCCGCCGCTGCCGATGGAACGCGGCCCGAACTACGACGATCTGGTCGAGGTGCTGGCCTATGCCGCCGACAGGCTGGCGCGCGCGGATCGTGCCGACCGGTTCGGGATGGCGCTGATCGACGGCTTCAAGGACTACCGGCGCCGGGTGAAACAGGAGCAACCGAACGGCCGGCTCCTGAACTTCATCGCCGACGCGGTGCGGGCGGTGCTGGTCGACGATCTTACCGCCGACGCGCTCGACGGATTCGATCGTGGCCAGATCGCCGGCTTCCTCGAGAACCACGATGCGCTCATGCGCGGATGGTTCCCGGCCGCGCTCGCGCCGGTCGTGCCCGAGCCCGACCTCTCCGCGGAGGTCCTGTCGCGGGAACTTCCGCCAATGGTCCGCGACGCCGAGGCCATGGTCGAGGCCGGTATCGCGGGCGGCATCTTCGGCGAGAGCGTCCGCACGTCGCTCGCCTATCTGCGCGCCCGCATGGACGCGGCCCTGAAGACGCTCGCGACCTCCGACAGCGCCGAACGCCTCGCGGTGGCGCTTTCCGACCTGCGCAGGACCGCCGTTCTGGCCGCGGCATGGGTCGGCCGGATCAAGGGCCGACTGATGCAATATGCCGAGCGCTCCGCGGAATGGGCCAGGGAGAATCCGGTCGCGGCCGCGAGGAACGCGGCCTTTGTCGCCACGGGATTCGGCGCGGCAATCGCCTGGATTGAACCGATCTTCAGCGCCCTCTGGCGCTTCGTCAGCCACCTGCCGCTGCCATTCTGATGCGGCCTGCGGATGACCGCCGCGCGTCAACAGCCCGCCCGGAAATGGCAAGCCGGAATCCAGCCCGTTTCCAGCCGCCGTCCAGCTCGAGTTTTTTCCAGACTTTCCAAGGGGCTTATCATCACCGAATTCAAGCGGGCCGATCGACCTGAAATCGTGTGACCCCTTGACGGGCCCCGAAAGGAAATCCCGTGGATGCGATCCGCGTGTCCCGCACGGCCTGTTCCGTCACCCGCCGCACCGCCGGGCGGCCACCGCCGATATGGGCCTGGCCGCGGTACTGCCCCGACTGGCGCCCGATCGGCGCGACCCCTGTCATGCTGGCCGCCTGCCTGCCCGAGAGGCCGCCCGAGCCCGATCAGCCAAGGCCCCGGCCGCGCGATGCCCGCCCGGGCCGCGCGCTGCCCTCATTTGTGGCGGGGCGGTCGAAGGGGAGAGGACGCGCGCCGGGCGCGATGGCCCTGAGGCTCCGCCGCATCGCCCTTGCGGCCATGGCGGGGCCGGTCTAGGTGTGTGCGCCGGAAAACCTCGTCAGACGGTCACGCGCCCATGTCTTCGCTCCTGCAGATCCTGCTCCTCGTCCTCGATCTGGCCTGGTGGATCGTGATCGCCCATGTGATCATGAGCTGGCTGATCAATTTCAACGTGCTCAACCGCAACCAGCCGCTGGTCTGGCAGATCTGGACCGGGCTCAACCGCTTCCTCGAGCCGGTCTACGGGCCGATCCGGCGCTTCCTGCCCGAAATGGGCGGGCTCGACCTCTCGCCGATCATCGTGATCGTCGCGCTCTATGCGATCCGGATCGTGCTGATCAACAACGCCGCCGTCTTCCTCTGACCGCGCGCCCTCAGGGACGCTCCTCGAGAATCAGCGCATCCGCCCCCCAGAGCTGGCGTACGCGGGCGTCCCGGCCGCAGGCCTCGCGGTAGAAGCTGTAGCGAAGCGGGTTGGTCTCGTGAAAATTCTGGTGATGGGCCTCCGCCGGCCAGAAGGTCTTCGCGGCGAGAATCGGCGTGACGATCTCCTGCCCCAGCCGGTCCCGGGCCTGCTGCCGGGAGGTCTCGGCCAGGGCGGCCTGATCGGCGTCGAGCACGAAGACCGCGGTGCGGTAGCTCGGCCCGCGGTCGCAGAACTGGCCCGCCGCATCGGTCGGGTCGATGCTGCGCCAGAAGACGTGCAGGAGCTGCGCATAGGTCACCGTCTCGGCGTCGAAGGTGATACGCACCGCCTCGTAATGGCCGGTGTCCTCCCGGGACACCCGGTCGTAGCTCGGGTCCTCCAGATCGCCGCCGGTATAGCCCGAGAGCGTGTCGACCACCCCCGGCACCGCGTCGAAATCCGCCTCGACGCACCAGAAGCCGCCCCCGGCGAAGATCGCCGTCTGCAGCGTCTCGGCCCGCGCGGCCCCAAGAGCCGCGACGACAAAGACCATCGCGATCAGGACATGCCTCATCGTTCCCACCTCTCACCCCGAAGGCCCAGAAGCCGGATGGCCTGCGGATCCGCAACACAAATCCGGGTGAGGGGCGGAACTTTGCGCGATCTTGGCCGAAACCGCACGCGCGCCGATCCCGTGTCGACGGGGTTGCGGCCCCGGCCGGGGGCGCCGGAGCCCGGCGGGGAGGCCGCTTGCGGCGCCGGGGCTCAGCGGCGGTCCCGGGCCGCGAGAAGCTTCAGGCGCAGCGCGTTCAGGCGGATGAAGCCGGCGGCGTCCTTCTGGTCGTAGGCGCCGGCGTCGTCCTCGAAGGTGACATGGGCCTCGGAATAGAGCGAGCCGTCGGAGCGGCGTCCGACCACGCTGGCCTGGCCCTTGTAGAGCTTGAGGCGCACCGTGCCGGTCACCCCCGCCTGGCTCGTGTCGATGGCGGCCTGGAGCATGGCGCGCTCCGGCGAGAACCAGAAGCCGTTGTAGATGAGCTCGGCATAGCGCGGCATCAGCTCGTCCTTGAGATGCATCGCGCCCCGGTCGAGGGTGATCGATTCGATGCCGCGATGCGCCGCCAGCAGGACCGTGCCGCCGGGGGTCTCGTAGATACCCCGGGACTTCATGCCGACGAAGCGGTTCTCTACGAGGTCGAGCCGGCCGATGCCGTGGCGGCCGCCGAGCGCGTTCAGGCGGGTCAGCAGGGCGGCGGGCGAGAGGGTGGCGTCGTCGACGGCGACCGCGTCGCCGCGCTCGAAGCCGATCTCGACGTATTCGGGCGTGTCGGGGGCGGCTTCGGGATCGACCGTGCGCTGGTAGACGTAAGCCGGCGCCTCTTCGGCCGGGTTCTCGAGCACCTTGCCCTCCGAGGAGGTGTGCAGGAGGTTCGCATCCACGCTGAAGGGCGCCTCGCCGCGCTTGTCGCGGGCGATCGGGATCTGGTGCGCCTCGGCGAATTCCAGGAGCTTCGTGCGGCTGGTCAGATCCCATTCCCGCCAGGGCGCGATCACCCGGATCCCGGGGTCGAGCGCATAGGCGGCGAGCTCGAAGCGCACCTGGTCGTTGCCCTTGCCGGTCGCGCCATGGGCGACGGCATCCGCCCCGGTGGCCTCGGCGATCTCCACCAGCCGCTGGGCGATCAGTGGGCGGGCGATCGAGGTGCCGAGCAGGTACTGGCCCTCGTAGAGCGTGTTGGCGCGGAACATCGGGAAGACGAAATCGCGCACGAATTCCTCGCGCAGATCCTCGATGAAGATGTTCTCCGGGCGCACGCCGAGCAGTTCCGCCTTGGCTCGCGCCGGTTCCAGCTCCTCGCCCTGGCCGAGATCGGCGGTAAAGGTGACGACCTCGCAGCCGTATTCGGTCTGGAGCCACTTGAGGATGATCGAGGTGTCGAGCCCGCCCGAATAGGCGAGCACGACCTTCTTCGGCGCCGTCATGACATTCTCCGCTTGCGTTCCCGCGCGCCCTCTAGGCGGTTTCGCCGGGCGCAGCAAGCGAGAGCGGATCGGGGAGCGCCGGGTCGCGCCATTTCGGGCCCGACCGTCGTTCGCGCAATGCGCACCGTTTCATCGGGGTTTCGGCCTGACCCGAACCGCCATCCCGCCGAGGCCAGGCACCGCCCGGGCGGGATGGTGACGCCAGCCGCGCCCGGAGCTCGACCTCACAGGGTCACGTTGCCAAATGCGATCCCCCTGGCCGCCCGCGCCGGGCGTTGCCAGAGCCGGCGGAACGCGCGACAAGGGGAGCCTTGCGGCCGGGGAGGGACGGCATGATCGGCGCCATCACCTTCGAAACCACGCCGGCGATCCGCTTCGCGGCGGGCGCCGCGGCCCACCTCGGGCCGCTCGCCGCGAAGCGCCTCGGGTCGCGCATCCTCTTCGTTACCGATGCCGGACTGACCGGGCTCGGCCTCAACGCGCCGGCACTCGCGAGGCTCGCGCAGGGCGCGGCGGTCACGGTCTTCGACGCGGTCGAGGCCGATCCCTCGCGCGCGACGCTGATGGCGGCGGTTGCGGCCGGGCAGGAAGCGACCGGGGAGGTCGGCTTCGGCGGCGGCTCGTCGCTCGACGTGGCCAAGCTCGCGGCCCTCCTGCTCGGCTCGGACGAGGATCTTGACGCCGCCTGGGGCGTGGGCCTCGCGCGCGGGCCGTGCCTGCCGCTGGTGCTCGTGCCCACCACCGCCGGCACCGGCTCGGAGGTGACACCGGTCGCGATCGTCACCGTGGAGGGATCGGAGAAGCGCGGCGTCTCCTCGCCGCTGCTCCTGCCCGATCTCGCATTGCTCGACCCCGATCTCACGCTCGGCCTGCCGGCCGCGACCACCGCCGCCACCGGCCTCGACGCCATGGTCCATGCCATCGAGGCCTATACCTCGCGCAGCCCCAACGCCAGCCCGGTCAGCCGGGCGCTGGCCTGCGAGGCGCTGCGGCTGCTCGGCGCCAATATCGAGCGCGCCGTGGCCGTGGGCGGCGACCGTGCCGCCCGCGGGGCGATGCTGCTCGGCGCCATGCTCGCCGGCCAGGCCTTCGCCAATGCCCGGTTGCGGCGGTCCATGCGCTGGCCTATCCGATCGGCGGGCTCTTCCACCTGCCGTATGGCTTGTCGAATGCCCTGGTCCTGCCGCATGTGCTGCGCTTCAATGCGCCGGCAGCAGCAGGTGAATACGCCGCGCTCGCGCCCCTTGCCGGGGCGGGCGCGGATCTGGCGGACGGGCTCGCGGCGCTCTCGTCCCGCCTCGGCCTGCCCCAGCGCCTGCGGGATGTCGGCGTCGCGGCGGCGGATCTGCCGCGCTGTGTGGAGGAGGCGATGAAACAGACAGGGTTGCTCGTGAACAACCCCCGGCCGGTCACCGAGGCCGATGCCCGCGCGATCTACGAGGCGGCCTGGTGAGCCGGGCGCCCGCTCCCGGCGCGGTCCGCGTCAAGCCCAAGGCGCCGGCGCGCAGCCCGGCGGCGCTCAACCGCATCCACCACGAGGGGCCGGACGACCGGCCGCCGCTGGTTCTGGCCCATGGGCTCTACGGCTCGGCGCGCAACTGGGGCGCGGTCGCGCGCAGGCTCGCCGCCGACCGGCGCGTGGTGGCGGTGGACATGCGCAACCACGGCGAGAGCCCGCATCACCCGGACCATTCCTACGAGGCCATGGCGACCGATCTCGCCGGTGTCATCGAGGGGCTCGGCGGCAAGGCCGACCTGCTTGGCCATTCCATGGGCGGCAAGGCGGCGATGATGCTCGCGCTGCACCGCCCCGATCTCGTGCACCGGCTGGTGGTGGCCGATATCGCGCCGGTGGCCTATCCGCACAGCCAGATCGACCATGCCATCGCGCTGCGCGCCGTCGACCTCGACGGCATCGGGCGCCGCGCCGAAGCGGACGCGCGGCTCGCGCCGCTGGTGCCCGATCCGGTGCTGCGCGGATTCTTCCTGCAGAGCCTCGACATGGGCGCGGAGGGCGCGCGCTGGAAGCTCAATCTCGACGCGCTGATCGCCGACATGCCGCGGATCATGGACTTTCCCGAGACCGGCCGGCGCTTCGGCCGGCCCACGCTCTTTCTCGCCGGCGAGACCTCGGACTACATCCAGCCCGGCCACTGGCCGGCGATCCGCGATCTTTTCCCCGAGGCGCGCCATGCCGTCATCCCCGGTGCCGGCCACTGGCTCCACGCCGACGCCCCCGACGCCGTCATCGATGCGGTGGCGGCCTTCCTGAGGGAGTGAGCCGGGCGCCACCGGCGGCCGCGTGCGGGCAGCCCCGGAATGGAAAGAAGGACGCGCCCCGCGCGGCCCGCACCGAATTCCCCCGGTCCGGGCTCAGCGTCCAATTCTGCGATCCTCACGGCCCATGGCGGCGCGGCTCGAGCGAGACCCAAACGGGCTCCTTGGTCGGGCGCGTCCATTGCAATCGATCCCGCCGCCCTCAGCCGGCCCAGCGTCGCAAAGGATGTGTGTGACCGCTTCGAACCGGCGCAAGACGGGGCGCCACGCCATTGCCGCTTCGGGCTCGGGCCGCAGCGTCGGTCAGGCAGAAGGGCCGTCAACAGGATCCATGGCGCGCGTCACTCGGGAAGGCCGTCCGTGCCGGTGATGATGACGTGGAGGAATCCCGGCCCGTGGGCGCCGCGGACGTAGCTGCCCTCGATGTCGGTGGTGCCGCTCGGGCCGGTGATCAGGATGGCGTTGCGCGGGACCGAGGCCGCCTCGAGCCGCGCCGCGTAATCCTCAAGCCAGGGCAGCAGGGTGGATTCGCGCAGCACGACGATATGGTGCAGCGGCAGGAAGGACAGCAGGATCGGCGCGTCCGGCCCGGAATGAACGACCAGCGATCCGCTCTCCGCGATGCCGTAGAGCGCGAGGCCGAGGGCGGCGGGCTCGTCGGCGGCGATGCCGTCATGGGTGGCGATGCCGGTCCAGTCCAGCGCCGTCAGCGCCGGCGCGGGCTGCAGCGACAGGCCGGCGAGGCCGTGGCGCTCCAGATAGCGCGCCGCCGCCTCGGGGACGGAAGCCATGCCCGCCACGCGCTCGACACTGGCGCCGAGCGCGGTGGCCTTGAGGGTGAAGGCCTCGGGCAGGCCCGGCGCGACGAGCGGCGGGCGGCTGCTGTCGGGATCGTCGAGGAGCGCCGCGGCGGCAGCGGCGACGGAGCGTGGGTCCCCGGCGGGACAGGCTGCGAGAACGGCGGTCAGGATCGTGTCGCGGGCGGTCATTTGCGGCCCCTCTGCTGGTCGCGGTATTGCTCCATGAAGGTGCGGCCCGAGGGACGCGGCAGGTCGCGATAGGCGGTCCAGCCCCCGGCCAGCGGCAGGCTGCCGATCCAGCCGTCCCGGCCGAAGGCCCGCAGCGCGCGCACCCCGATCCGGCTGGCGAGGCGGTAGAGCGCGGGCCGATGGGCGACTTGCGCCCAGAGGCCGATGCCCGCACGCAGCGCGCCGGGCTCCAGCCGCTCGCGCCAGCTGCGCCGGCGCCAGGCGCGCAGCAGCGTCGGGATCGGGATGCCGACCGGGCAGACCTCGGCGCAACGGCCGTTCATGGTGCAGGCATTGGGCAGGTCGCGCGCGGCCGCCAGCCCGTCCAGCACCGGCGTCAGCACCGAGCCCATCGGTCCGGGATAGGTCCCGCCATAGGCGTGGCCGCCGATCTGGCGATAGACGACGCAATGGTTCATGCAGGCGCCGCAGCGGATGCAGCGCAGCATCTCCCGGAACTCACCTGCCAGCATCTTCGTGCGGCCGTTGTCGACCAGCACGATATGCATCTCCTCCGGCCCGTCGGCGTCGCCGGGGCGTTTCGGGCCGCAATGGAAGGTGGTGTATTGCGTCAGCTCCCCGCCGGTCGCGGAGCGCACCAGGATGCGCAGGAGCGCCATGGCATGGGCGGTCGAGGGCACGATCTTCTCGATCCCCGCGGTGACGATATGGACGCGCGGCGGCGTGGTGGTCAGCTCCGCATTGCCCTCGTTGGTCACGGTGCAGGTCGCGCCGGTGTCGGCCACGAGGAAATTCGCGCCCGAGATGCCCACATCCGCGCCGAGGAACTTCTCGCGCAGGACGCGGCGTGCGCTCTGGACCATGGTCGCGGGATCGTCCGCCTCGGGCGGCGGCCGGTGGCTGGCGGTGAAGAGCTCCGCCACCTGCTCGCGCGTACGGTGCATGGCGGGCCAGATGATGTGGGACGGGGTCTCGCCGGCGAGCTGGATGATATGCTCGGCGAGGTCGGTCTCGACCCGCTCGATCCCGGCATCGGCAAGGGCATGGGGAAGGCCGATCTCCTCGCCCAACATGGATTTCGACCGGGTGACGACCTTCGCCTTCGCATCCAGGCAGAGGCGCGTGACGATGGCCCGGGCCTCGGCGTCGTCCACCGCCCAATGCACATGGGCGCCGGATGCGGTGGCGTTCCGCTCGAACATCTCGAGGTAATGGCCCAGGTTGGCGATGACATGGTCCTTGATCGCGCGGCCGCGGGCGCGGGCGGCGTCGAATTCTGGGAAGGCCGCGACCGCCGCGGCGCGCTTGGCCTCCGCCGTGCCGGTGGTGCGGTCGATGGCCAGCTTCAGCCTGCGGTCCGCCAGCGCCGCCTTGGCGCGCTCCTTGAAGGGGGGCAGTGCGACGTTCACGGCTCAGCCCTCCTCGCCGATGGCGGGGCCGTCCGCGCGGCCCGCCAGCACCTCGACCGCATGGAAGCAGCGGGTCCTCGCGCCGCGCCGGTGCAGCTTGCCGGCCATGTTCATCAGGCAGCC
>NZ_DAIUBO010000145.1:0-9781 GCF_036846665.1 Amaricoccus sp.
ATGGTCAAGAAGGCGCGCGAGGGGGTGATGGAGTTCCTGCTCATCAACCACCCGCTCGACTGCCCGATCTGCGACCAGGGCGGGGAATGCGACCTGCAGGACCAGGCCATGGCCTACGGGGTCGATTTCAGCCGCTTCCGCGAAGCCAAGCGTGCCGCCACCGACCCCGACCTGGGGCCGCTCGTCGGCACGAAGATGACCCGCTGCATCTCCTGCACCCGCTGCGTGCGCTTCATCACCGAGGTCGCCGGCGTGTCGGAGATGGGCCAGACCGGCCGCGGCGAGGACAGCGAGATCACCTCCTATCTCGGCGCGATGCTGACCTCCGAGCTGCAGGGCAATGTCATCGACCTCTGCCCGGTCGGCGCGCTGACCTCCAAGCCCTATGCCTTCACCGCGCGGCCCTGGGAGCTGAAGAAGACCGAATCGATCGACGTGATGGATGCGCTCGGCTCCAACATCCGGGTGGATGCCAAGGGGCGGGAAGTGATGCGCATCCTGCCGCGCAACCATGACGGCGTGAACGAGGAATGGCTGGCGGACCGCTCGCGCTTCATCTGGGACGGGCTGCGCCGCCAGCGGCTGGACCGGCCATACCTGCGGCGGGACGGCAGGCTCGTGCCCTGCAGCTGGGGCGAGGCCTTCGCGGCCGTGGCCGGCGCGGTAAAAGGCAAGCGGATCGCGGCGCTCGCCGGCGACCTGGCCCCGACCGAGGCGGTCTTCGCGCTGAGGGAACTGGTGACGGGGCTCGGCGGCGCGGTGGAATGCCGCACGGACGGAGCGAAGCTGCCCGCGGGCAATCGCTCGGGCTATGTCGGCACCGCGACGATCGAATCGATCGAGAATGCCCGGCAGATCATGCTGATCGGCACCGATCCGCGCGCCGAGGCGCCGGTGCTGAACGCGCGCATCCGCAAGGCCTGGCTGCGCGGCGCGGTGGTCGGGCTGATCGGCGAGCCGGTCGACCTTACCTATCCCTATACCCATCTCGGCAGCGATCGCGCCGCGCTCGACAATCTGGCGGGACAGGATTTCGACGCGATCCGCGAGGAAGACTCGATCGTGATCCTGGGCAATGGCGCGCTCGCCGGCGAGGATGGCGAGGCGGTGCTCGGGGCCGCGATGGACCTGGCCTCGCGGACGAATTCGGGCCTTCTGGTGCTGCACACCGCCGCCGGGCGGGTCGGGGCGATGGACCTCGGCTTCACCACCGACGGGGGCATGGCGGCGGCGCTCGACGGGGCGGAGGTGGTCTACAACCTCGGCGCGGATGAGATCGACATCCCCCCCGGCCCCTTCGTGATCTACCAGGGCAGCCACGGCGATCGAGGCGCGCATCGGGCGGACGTGATCCTGCCGGGGGCGGCCTGGACCGAGGAGGGCGGCATCTTCGTGAATACCGAAGGGCGGCCGCAGATGGCGAGCCGCGCCGGCTTCCCGCCGGGTGCCGCGCGGGAGAACTGGGCGATCCTGCGGGCGCTGTCGGCGGAACTGGGCGCGACGCTGCCCTTCGACACGCTCGGCGCCCTGCGCGCGGCGATGTTCGAGGCGGCGCCGCATCTGGGCGAGATCGACGTGGTCCCGGAGAACGCCTGGACGCCGGTGGCGCGCGGCGAAATGACCGGCGGCGATTTCGCCCGTGCGGTGCGGGCGCATTATCTCGTCAATCCGATCGCCCGCGCGAGCGCGGTGATGGCCGAACTGACCCGGCTCGCCGAGAGCCGGTCGCGACCCCTGGCGGCGGAGTAGCGCATGGACGGATTCTTCGATGCGGGCTTCGGGCTCTTCCTGCTGATCCTGGCGCAATGCCTGCTGGTGACGGTGCTGATCCTGGTGGCCCTGGCCTTCCTGATGTATGCCGACCGCAAGATCTGGGCGGCGGTGCAGATACGGCGGGGGCCGAACGTGGTGGGGCCGTGGGGGCTCCTGCAGAGCTTCGCCGATTTCCTGAAATACATCGTCAAGGAAATCGTCGTGCCCTCCGGGGCGGACAAGGCGGTCTATTTCCTCGCGCCGATGATCTCCTTCGTGCTGCCGGTGATCGTCTGGGCGGTGATCCCCTGGGCGCCGGGCTGGGTGATCTCGGACATGAACGTCGGGATCCTCTTCATCTTCGCGATCTCGTCGCTGCACGTCTATGCGATCATCACCGGCGGCTGGGCGTCGAACTCGAAATACCCTTTCCTCGGCGCGCTGCGCTCGGCGGCGCAGATGATCTCCTACGAGGTCTCGCTGGGGCTGATCATCGTCGGCGTGCTGGTCTCGGCGGGCTCGCTCAACCTCAGCCGCATCGTCGAGGCGCAAGACGGCGGCTGGGGCCTCTTCAGCTGGTTCTGGCTGCCGCATCTGCCGATGGTGTTCCTGTTCTTCTTCTCCTCGCTGGCGGAGACCAACCGCCCGCCGTTCGACCTGCCCGAGGCGGAGAGCGAGCTCGTCGCGGGCTACCAGGTGGAATATTCCTCCACGCCCTTCCTGCTCTTCATGATCGGCGAGCTGATGAGCGTGGTCTTCATGTGCGCGCTGATCTCGGTGCTCTTCTTCGGCGGCTGGCTCTCGCCGATCCCCGGGCTCCCGGACGGCGTGTTCTGGATGGTGGCGAAGATGGCGTTCTTTTTCTTCCTCTTCGCCATGGTCAAGGCGATCGTGCCGCGCTACCGCTACGACCAGCTGATGCGGATCGGCTGGAAGGTGTTCCTGCCGCTGAGCCTGGGATGGGTGGCGCTGGTGGGACTCTTCGCGCAATACGGGTTCTTCTGGGGCGCCTACCAGCGCTGGATGGTCGGGGGCTGATCCATGGCAATTCCGCTCGACAAGGCCGCGCGCTATTTCCTGCTCACCGACTTCTTCGCCGGCTTCTGGCTCGGCATGCGCTACTTCTTCCGGCCGAAGCCGACGCTGAACTATCCGCATGAGAAGGGGCCGCTGAGCCCCCGCTTCCGCGGCGAGCACGCGCTCAGGCGCTATCCGAGCGGTGAGGAGCGCTGCATCGCCTGCAAGCTCTGCGAGGCGATCTGCCCGGCGCAGGCCATCACCATCGACGCCGAGCCGCGCGAGGACGGCTCGCGCCGCACCACGCGCTACGACATCGACATGACGAAATGCATCTATTGCGGCTTCTGCCAGGAAGCCTGCCCGGTCGACGCGATCGTCGAGGGGCCGAACTTCGAATTCGCCACCGAGAGCCGCGAGGAGCTCTTCTACGACAAGGCGAAGCTGCTCGCCAACGGCGACCGCTGGGAGGCCGAGATCGCCCGCAACCTGGAACTGGACGCGCCGTACCGCTGAGGGGGACCACGACATGGCGTTCGCCGCCGTAGCCTTCTATTTCTTCGCCATCGTCGCGGTCGTGTCCGGGGCGCTGGTGGTCTTCGCGCGCAACCCGGTGCATTCGGTGCTCTGGCTGATCCTGGCGTTCTTCGCCGCCGCTGGGCTCTTCGTGCTGCTCGGGGCCGAGTTCGTGGCGATGCTGATGCTGATCGTCTATGTCGGCGCCGTTGCCGTGCTCTTCCTCTTCGTGGTGATGATGCTCGACGTGGATTTCGCCGCGCTCAAGGCGGGCATGGCGCAATACCTGCCGGTCGGCCTCCTGATCGGGCTGGTGCTGCTGGTGCAGCTCGGCTTCGCCTTCGGGGCCTGGGAGATCTCGGACGAGGCGCTGAGCCTGCGCGCCGCGGTCACCCCGCCGCCGGATCAGGTGGAGAACACCGCCGCGCTCGGCATGCTCGTCTACACGCGCTACGTGTTCCTCTTCCAGATGGCCGGGCTGATCCTGCTCGTGGCGATGATCGGGGCCATCGTGCTGACGCTGCGCAAGCGGGTGCATGTCAAGCGCCAGGACGTGCTGGGGCAGATGTATCGCGATCCCAAGACCGCCGTCACGCTGGTCGACATCAAGCCGGGGCAGGGCGCATGATCGGACTGGGACACTACCTCACCGTCGCGGCGATCCTCTTCGTCACCGGCATCTTCGGCATCTTCATCAACCGCAAGAACGTCATCATCATCCTGATGTCGGTCGAGCTGATGCTGCTGGCCGTCAATATCAACCTCGTGGCCTTCTCCGCCTATCTCGGCGATCTCGTCGGCCAGGTCTTCACGCTCTTCGTGCTGACGGTGGCGGCGGCGGAGGCGGCGATCGGGCTCGCGATCCTCGTCTGCTTCTTCCGCAACCGCGGGACGATCGCGGTCGAAGACGTCAACGTGATGAAGGGGTGACGCCATGACCACGATCATCCTCTTCGCACCGCTGCTCGGCGCGCTGCTCTGCGGCTTCGGCTACAAATGGCTGGGCGAGCGCGGCGCGCTGATGACGGCGACGGGCCTGCTGTTCTTCGCCTGCCTGCTCGCCTGGATCGTCTTCTTCTCCTTCGACGGCCAGACCGAGAGCCGGGCGTTCTTCCGCTGGATCGCCTCCGGCAGCCTGAGCGCGGATTGGGGATTCCGGCTCGACCGGCTGACCGCGATCATGCTCGTGGTGGTCACCACGGTCTCCGCACTCGTGCATCTCTACAGCTTCGGCTACATGGATCACGACGTGAACTTCAAGGAAGGCGAGAGCTACAAGCCGCGCTTCTTCGCCTATCTCTCGTTCTTCACCTTCGCCATGCTGGCGCTGGTCACCGCCGACAACCTGCTGCAGCTCTTCTTCGGCTGGGAGGGTGTCGGTGTCGCCTCCTACCTGTTGATCGGCTTCTACTATCGCAAGCAGAGCGCGGGGGCCGCGGCGATCAAGGCCTTCATCGTCAACCGGGTCGGCGACTTCGGCTTCCTGCTGGGCATCTTCACGCTCTATTTCCTGGTGGATTCGATCGCGCTCGACGACGTCTTCGCGGCGGCGCCGACGCTCGCCGAGACGCAGGTCGCCTTCCTCTGGCGCGAGTGGAACGCCGCGGAACTGGCGTCCTTCCTGCTCTTCGTCGGCGCCATGGGCAAGTCGGCGCAGCTCTTCCTGCACACCTGGCTGCCGGACGCCATGGAGGGCCCGACGCCGGTCTCGGCGCTGATCCACGCCGCGACCATGGTGACGGCGGGCGTGTTCCTGGTCTGCCGCATGTCGCCGGTGCTGGAATGGGCGCCGACCACCCTGACCTTCATCACCTATATCGGCGCGGCCACCGCCTTCTTCGCCGCGACCGTGGGTCTTGTTCAGAACGACATCAAGCGCGTCATCGCCTATTCGACCTGCAGCCAGCTCGGCTACATGTTCGTGGCGGCGGGCGTGGGCGCCTATCCGGCGGCGATGTTCCACCTCTTCACCCACGCCTGGTTCAAGGCGCTGCTCTTCCTCTGCGCCGGCTCGGTGATCCACGCGATGCATCACGAGCAGGACATGCGCAACTACGGCGGCCTGCGCACGAAGATCCCCCTGACCTACTGGGCGATGGTGATCGGCACGCTCGCGATCACCGGCGTCGGGATCCCGCTCACCCATATCGGCTTCGCCGGCTATCTCTCCAAGGACGCGATCATCGAGAGCGCCTGGGCGGGGGCGAATCCCGCCGCGGGCTTCGGCTTCGCCGCACTGGTCATCGCGGCGGCGATGACGAGCTTCTATTCCTGGCGGCTGATCTTCATGACCTTCCACGGCGAGGAGCGCGGCGATCATCACGCGCACGAGCACGCGCACGAGAGCCCGCGCTCGATGCTGGTGCCGCTCGGCGTGCTGGCGGCGGGATCGATCCTGGCCGGCATGATCTGGTACAACCCCTTCTTCGGCGACCACGCGCGCATGAATGCCTTCTTCGGCCTGCCCGCCCATACCGAAGCCGGCGCGGAAGGCCATGGCGAGGCGGCCAGGGAAGAGCATGCCGAGGCCGGTGCGGAGGACCATGCCGTGGCTGCCGAATCCGCCGAAGGGGCGGAGGCGGGGCACGAGGCCGGTGCGGAGGCCGCCGGCCATGGCGCCGCCGCGCCGCACGGCGCAGTCGGCGCGGTCTTCTTCGCGCCCGACAACACGGTGATCGACGACGCGCATCACGCGCCGGTCTGGGTCAAGCTCTCGCCCTTCGTGGCGATGCTGATCGGGCTGGCGATCGCCTACTGGTTCTACATCCTCGATCCGTCACGGCCGAAGGCGCTGGCCGAGAACCAGCCCGTGCTCTACCGCTTCCTGCTCAACAAGTGGTATTTCGACGAGATCTACGACGCCGTCTTCGTGCGGCCGGCGATGTGGCTCGGCACCTTCCTGTGGAAGAAGGGCGACGGCGCGACCATCGACGGCGGCATCAACGGGCTCGCCATGGGCTTCGTGCCCTTCGTCACGCGGCTCGCGGGCCGGGCGCAGTCGGGCTATCTCTTCCACTACGCGCTCGCCATGGTGCTGGGACTGCTGTTCCTGACGCTCTGGCTCGGCATCCGGAGTGCGGGACAATGAACAGCCTGCTCTCGCTCGTCACCTTCCTGCCGCTGATCGGCGCGGTCGTCCTGCTGCTCTTCTTGCGCGGCGACGACGAGGCGGCGGCGAAGAACGCCAAGCTGCTCGCGCTCTTCACCACCTCCGCGACGCTGGTGCTGTCGCTCTTCGTGCTCGTCGGCTTCGATCCCTCCGACACCGGCTTCCAGTTCCTTGAGGAGCGGCCCTGGCTCGGCGGGCTCAACTACAAGATGGGCGTCGACGGCATTTCGGTGCTTTTCGTCATGCTGACGACCCTCCTGATGCCCATCGTGATCGGCGCCAGCTGGCATGTGGAGACCCGCGTCAAGGAATACATGATCGCCTTCCTGCTGCTCGAGACGCTGATGCTCGGCGTCTTCTGCGCGCTCGACCTGGTGCTCTTCTACATCTTCTTCGAGGGCGGCCTGATCCCGATGTTCCTGATCATCGGCATCTGGGGCGGAAAGGAGCGCATCTACGCGTCCTTCAAGTTCTTCCTCTATACCTTCTTCGGCTCGGTGCTGATGCTGGTGGCGATGATCGCCATGTACATGCAGGCGGGCACCACCGACATCCCGAAGCTGATGGACTTCGCCTTCAGCTCCCAGGCGATCTCAGTCCTCGGCATCACCGTGGTGGGCGGCGCGCAGACGCTGATGTTCCTGGCCTTCTTCGCGAGCTTCGCGGTCAAGATGCCCATGTGGCCGGTGCACACCTGGCTTCCGGACGCGCATGTGCAGGCGCCGACCGCCGGCTCGGTGGTGCTGGCGGCGATCCTCCTGAAGATGGGCGGATACGGGTTCCTGCGGTTCAGCCTGCCGATGTTCCCGGTCGGCTCGGAGGTGATGCAGGATTTCATCTTCACCCTCTCGGTGATCGCCATCGTCTACACGAGCCTCGTGGCGATGATGCAGGAGGACATGAAGAAGCTGATCGCCTATTCCTCGGTGGCGCATATGGGCTTCGTGACCATGGGCATCTTCGCGCTGAACCGGCAGGGGATCGACGGGGCGATCTTCCAGATGCTGAGCCACGGCTTCATCTCCGGCGCGCTCTTCCTCATCGTCGGGGTGATCTACGACCGGATGCATACCCGCGAGATCGCGGCCTATGGCGGGCTGGTCGTGCGCATGCCGGTCTTCGCGCTGATCTTCATGCTCTTCACCATGGGCAATGTCGGGCTGCCGGGCACCTCCGGCTTCGTGGGCGAGTTCCTGACGCTGGCCGGGGTCTATCAGGTCAATTCCTGTGTCGCCTTCATCGCCGCCACCGGCGTGATCCTCTCGGCGGGCTACGCGCTCTGGCTCTACCGGCGCGTGGTCTTCGGCGATCTCATCAAGGAGAGCCTCAGGACCATCAAGGACATGAGCCGGCGCGAGAAGCTGCTCTTCGCGCCGCTCGTCGCCTTCACCCTGCTGCTCGGCGTCTACCCGGCGGTGGTGCTCGACGTGATCGGCCCCTCGGTGGCGGCGCTGATCGACCATTCCGAAACGGCGCTCGCGGCCCAGGCCACGACGCTCGCCCAGAACTGACGCCCGCGAGGATCCGCGATGCTTGCCCATAACCTCTCCGTGGTCGCACCCGAACTGGTGCTGGCGGTCTTCGCGATGGCAGCCCTGATGTGGGGGGCCTACAGCCGCCGGCGCGATCCCAGCGGCACGATCCTCTGGGCCGCGACGGCGATGCTGGTCCTGGCCGGGCTCTTCGTGGGGTTCCAGCCCGAGGGCGCGCGCACGGCCTTCGACGATTCCTTCATCTCGGACGGATTCGCGCGTTTCGCCAAGGTGGTGATCCTCTTCGGCGCCGCCGCCGCGCTGGCGATGAGCGGCGAATATCTCAAGCGCACCGAGATGCTGAAGTTCGAATATCCGGTGCTGATCGTCTTCTCGGTCATCGGCATGATGACCATGGTCTCGGCCATGGATCTGATCGTGCTCTACATGGGGCTCGAGCTGCAGAGCCTTTCGCTCTACGTCGTCGCAGCCTTCCGGCGCGACAGCCTGCGCTCCACCGAAGCCGGCCTGAAGTATTTCGTGCTCGGGGCGCTATCCTCGGGGCTGCTGCTCTATGGCGCGAGCCTGACCTACGGCTATTCCGGCACCACGGCCTTCGCGGGCATCTCGCAGGCGGTGGGCGAGGGGCCGCTGTCGCTCGGGCTGATCTTCGGGCTGGTCTTCCTCGCCGCGGGCATCGCCTTCAAGGTCTCGGCCGCGCCCTTCCACATGTGGACGCCGGACGTCTACGAGGGCTCGCCCACGCCGGTCACCGCCTTCTTCGCGACGGCGCCCAAGGCGGCCGCGGCGGCGATGTTCGCGCGGCTGCTCTACGACGCCTTCGGCGGCGCGGTGAGCGAATGGCAGCAGATCCTCGCCTTCCTCTCGGTCGCCTCGATGTTCCTCGGCGCCGTCGCCGCGATCGGCCAGCGCAACATCAAGCGCCTGATGGCCTATTCCTCGATCGGCCACATGGGCTATGCGCTCATGGGGCTGGCGGCCGGGACCGAGCAGGGGGCGCAGGCGCTGCTGATCTATATCGCAATCTACGTGACCATGAACGTCGGCGTCTTCGCCTTCATCCTCAACATGCAGCGCGACGGTAAGCCGGTGACCGACATCGGCGCGCTGGGGCTCTACAGCCGCGTGGAGCCGGCGCGGGCGGCCGCGCTCGCGGTGCTGCTCTTCAGCCTCGCCGGGGTGCCGCCGCTGGTCGGCTTCTTCGGAAAGTTCTACGTGCTGATGGCCGCCGTCGATGCCGGGCTGATCTGGCTCGCCGTCGCCGGCGCGGTGGCGAGCGTGATCGGCGCCTTCTATTACCTGCGCATCGTCTATCTGATGTATTTCGGCGAGGCCGC
This sequence comes from Amaricoccus sp., assembly GCF_036846665.1. Classification (NCBI taxonomy): domain Bacteria; kingdom Pseudomonadati; phylum Pseudomonadota; class Alphaproteobacteria; order Rhodobacterales; family Paracoccaceae; genus Amaricoccus; species Amaricoccus sp. The sequence continues at coordinate 9,225 of NZ_DAIUBO010000145.1, forward strand.
CCCGCCGCTCGAAGGCGCCATGCCGGTGATGCACTGGGCGCTGCTCGGCGGCTCGGCGCTCGCCATGGTGCTGGGCGTGGTGAATCTCTTCGGGGTGGAGACGCTCGCCGCCTCGGCCGCCGCGACCCTCGTCCAGTAGGGTGGGCGACTGGCCCGAGGGCGTCGGCCGCGAGGTCTTCGCCCGGCTCGACAGCACCAATGCCGAGGCCCTGCGCCGGGCCGCCGCCGGCGCGCGCGGCCCGGTCTGGCTGCTGGCGCTCGAGCAGACCGCCGCGCGCGGCCGCAGGGGGCGGCCCTGGGCGAGCCTGCCGGGGAATTTCGCCGCGAGCCTCTTGATGCGTCCGCCGGGGTCGCCGGCGCTGGCCGCGCTGCGCTCCTTCGTGGCGGCGCTGGGGCTCCACGACGCGCTGCTCGCGGCGACGGGGCGGGCGGAGCTCTTCGCGCTGAAATGGCCGAACGACGTGCTGCTCGCGGGGCGCAAGCTCGCCGGCATCCTGCTCGAGACCCGCGGGCGCGCCCCAGGACCCGCCCCGGGCCCCGGCGCCCGCGCCCCCCCC
>NZ_DAIUBO010000146.1:0-9718 GCF_036846665.1 Amaricoccus sp.
GGCGCGGGCGATGGGTCGCGCGCCATGGCGGGCGCGTGCGGCGGCGGTGGTTCCGGCGCTGGTGGGTGCCTTCCTGCTGGCGCTCGCCACCGGCTGGGCGCCGGATCCGAACCTCGCGCGGCAGGCGGTGCCGGGCTGGGGGGTCGCGGTGGCCGGGCTGCTCTTCCTCGCCCTGGCGGCGGCGGCCTTGCGGCTGCGCGGGGTGCGGCTGGCCGCGCTGGGGTTCGGCTTCGCCCTGGCGGCCGATGCCCTGTTCCTCTTGAGCGCCGCGGGAAGCATCCAGGATCCCGAGCCCCTGGCTGCGGCGATCGCACCGCACGACGGCGCGGGCATCGCCGTTCTCGGCCGATCCTATCAGGGCGAGTTCAGCTTTGCCGGGCGCCTGCGCAACCCGGTCGTCGCGATCGGCGATCTCGCCGCGGCGGAGGCCTGGCTCGCGGCGACGCCCGGCGCGGTGCTGATCGCGCCGCTCGACCGGGCGCATCCGCAGGCGGAGCCTGCGGAGGTGATCGCGTTCCGAGACGAGGATTACGGGCTCTGGACCGCGCCCGGGGGCGCGGTCCCGCCGGTCAAGCAGCCCTGACGGCGACCGCCTTCACGTCCTCGCCCACATGGGATTCGTAGCGGGCGAAATTGTCGGAGAACATCGCGACCAGCCGCGCGGCCTGGGCGTCATAGGCGCGCGGATCGGCCCAGGTGCTCCGCGGGTCGAGCAGCGCCGGATCGACGCCGGGCACCGCGACCGGAACCTCGAAGCCGAAGCTCGGGTCGCGCCGGAAGGTCACCGAATTGAGCGAGCCGTCGAGGGCCGCGGAGAGCAGGGCGCGGGTCGCGGCGATGGGCATGCGCCGCCCGGTGCCGTAGGCGCCGCCGGTCCAGCCGGTATTGACCAGCCAGCAGGCCGCGCCGTGCTCGGCGATCTTGTCGCGCAGGAGCCCGCCATAGACCTCCGGCCGGCGCGGCATGAAGGGCGCGCCGAAGCAGGTGGAGAAGGTGGGCTGCGGCTCGGTCACGCCGCGCTCGGTGCCGGCGACCTTGGAGGTGAAGCCCGACAGGAAGTGATATTCCGCCTGCGCCGGGCTGAGTCGGGCGATCGGAGGCAGCACGCCGAAGGCGTCGCAGGTGAGCATCACCACATTGCGCGGATGCCCGCCACGCGCCGTGTCGCTGGCGTTGGAGATCGCCGCCATCGGATAGGCGCAGCGCATGTTGGCGGTGAGGCTGTCGTCGGTGAAATCCACCTCGCGCGTGCGCTCGTCGAAGACCATGTTCTCGATGACCGTGCCGAAGATCGTCGTGGTGCGGTGGATCTCCGGCTCGGCCTCGGGCGAGAGATTGATGGTCTTGGCGTAGCAGCCGCCCTCGAAGTTGAAGACGCCGTCGTCGGACCAGCCGTGCTCGTCGTCGCCGATCAGGACCCGGGCGGTATCGGCCGAGAGCGTGGTCTTGCCGGTGCCCGAGAGGCCGAAGAAGAGCGCGACGTCGTCCGGGTTGCCCTTGGCATGGTTGGCCGAGCAATGCATCGGCATCACGCCCTTGGCGGGCAGCAGGTAGTTGAGCAGCGTGAAGACGCCCTTCTTGTTCTCGCCGGCATAGGCCGAGCCGCCGACCAGCACCAGCTTGCGCTCGAAGGAGATCGCGATCACCGTCTCCGAGCGGCAGCCGTGCCGCGCGGGATCGGCATGGAAGCTCGGGCAGTTCAGGATTGTGAAATCGGGCCGGAACCCGGCGAGCTCGGCCTCGTCGGGCCGGCGCAGCAGGTGGCGGATGAAGAGGCTGTGCCAGGCGAGCTCGGTGATCACCCGCACGTTCAGCCGGTGCGCGGGATCGGCCCCGGCATAGAGATCCTGCACGAAGAGCTCGTCGCCGCGCACATGCGCCAGCATGTCCTGATGCAGCGCCTCGAAATGCTCCGGCGACATCGGGGTGTTGTTGTCCCACCAGATATGCGCGTCGACCGAGGGCTCGCGCACGATATGCTTGTCCTTGGGCGAGCGGCCGGTGTGCTTGCCGGTCGTCACCAGCAGCGTGCCGCCGCGGCCGATCTTGCCTTCGCCGCGCTGCACCGCCGCCTCGATCAGGGCCGCTTCGAGCAGGTTGTCGTGAACCCGGCCGACGCCGGGAAAGCCGCTGGCCGCGAGCCGGCTCGCCGCGGTGGTGTCGTCCATCGTTACGGTATCCTTTGCCATGTCCCGCCCCGTACTCCGTCGAGACCCCCTGCGCCTCGTGCAGTCGGGGTCGAAACCCATCCACTCGTCTTCCGGAGCCGGTCCCGAGGGGATATCGGCCCAAGCATGTCTATACCATGTCCGCGGATGCATTCATGGTGGAGATAGCGTTAATGCCGGCCAGGGGGAGGCGATTCTTGGGTCGCGCTGTGCTCCGATGTTGAAGTCGGTGTTCGCTTGCTTTCACATCTGGGGAAGCGAAAGCGACCCCGCTCGGGCGGCCGCATGACCGGTGGCAGCGGCATGGACGGCGAGGCCCCGCCGATCCTCCATGCGAGCGCGGTCGCGCGCGGCGGGCGCTGCGTGCTGATTCTCGGGGCCTCCGGATCGGGCAAGTCGGGGCTCGCGCTGCGCATGATGGCGCTCGGCGCGGGGCTGATCGCGGACGACCGGGTCATGATCGGGATCCGCGACGGCCGGCTGGAGGCATGGGCGCCGGAAGCGATCGCGGGCCTCATCGAGGCGCGGGGCGTTGGGCTGCTCCGGGCTCCGGCGGAGGCGGCGGCGGAGGTGGTCCTCGCCGTCGATCTCGACCGCGCGCCGGCGGCGCGAATGCCACAGTGTGACCGGATCACGTATCTGGGAAGGAATGTAAGATTGATTTCCGGCCGGGACGTGCCAAATCTAGACGCTATCTTGACGATTCTACTCGATAACTTCCAGCCAAGCCCGGCTTGAGGCGTCTTCGGGCAGTACATTCGGCGGCATGCTTACCGTGACCGAAACGGGAAGCCCCGGATCGGGGCAGGATATAGTGATCGTCTCCGGACCCTCGGGCTCCGGCCGGTCGACCGCGATCCGCGCGCTGGAGGACCAGGGCTTCGAGGCCATCGACAACCTGCCGCTCTCGCTGTTCCCGCGGCTCTTCGCCGGCCCGCCGATCGAGCATCCGGTGGTGGTCGGGATCGATCCGCGCAACCGGGAATTCGACGTGGAGCGCCTGATCGGGCATATCGCCGATGTCGGCGCCGCCACGGGGCGGGATCCGGTGCTGGTCTATCTCGATTGCGACGCGAGCACGCTGATCCGCCGCTTCAGCGAGACCCGGCGCCGGCATCCGCTGAGCCCGCACGAGACGCCGCTGGTGGGCATCGGTCGCGAGACGGCGCTGCTCGCGCCGCTGCGTGCCCGCGCCGACATCCTGATCGACACCAGCGCGATGACCCCGCACGACCTGCGCGCCGAGATCGCGCGGCATTTCGCCACCGAGGAGCCGCAGGGCGACTTGGCGGTCACGCTGCATTCCTTCTCCTACAAGCGCGGCATTCCGCGCGGGGTCGACATGATCGTCGACGTGCGCTTCCTGAAGAACCCGCATTGGGAGGCGGCACTTCGGCCGAAGGACGGCCGGGACCCGGAAGTGGCCGCCTTCGTGCGGGCCGACCCGGCCTATGCGCCCTTCGTCGCGCGGCTGATGGATTTCCTGGGCTTCCTGCTCCCGGCCTATCGGGCGGAGGGCAAGAGCTATTTCGGCCTCGGGCTGGGATGCACCGGCGGCAGGCACCGCTCGGTGGTTCTGGTCGAGGCGATCGCAAAAACGCTTGCGGAGGAAGGTTGGCGGGTGTCAACTCGGCACCGGGACCTGTCATCCGCGTCGGCTGAAGCGCCCGTGGGTGCGGGAGTGGGGTTGGCGTGATCGGGATCGTGATTGTTGCACATGGCGGCCTTGCCCGGGAATACCTGGCGGCCATGGAGCATGTGGTGGGCCGGCAGCCGGGCGTCACGGCGATCTCCATCGGGCCCGAGGACAGTTGCCGGAACAAGCAGACCGACATCGACGCCGCGGTGGCAGGGGTCGATACCGGCGACGGCGTGGTGGTGGTGACCGACATGTTCGGCTCGACGCCGTCGAACCTGGCGATGGGCGCCTGCAAGAAGGCCAACCACAAGGTGCTCTACGGGGTGAACCTGCCGCTTCTGATCAAGCTCGCCAAGGCGCGGGGGATGCCGATCGACGAGGCGATCGTGAGCGCCTTGACCGCGGGCCGCAAATACATCAACAGCATCGACGGGTTCGGTGAGGACTGGACGCCGATCGCCCTCTGACGCCGGCCGCCACGGAGAGGGAATGCGCTTCTCCCTCGATATCATCAACGAGAAGGGGCTGCATGCGCGGGCCTCGGCACGATTCGTCGAGACCGTCGAGCGCTTCGATGCACGCGCCACCGTCAGCCGCGACGGCATGCAGGTGTCGGGCGACAGCATCATGGGGCTGATGATGCTCGCGGCCTCGCGCGGCACCTCGATCGAGATCCTGGTAGAGGGCTCCCAGGCCGAGGCCCTCGCCGATGCGCTGCGGGATCTGGTGGCGGACCGGTTCGGCGAAGGCTTCTGACCCGCGACCAACCCTCACCCCGCGCCCCGAGGCCGAGGATCCCCGCCCGATCCGCCGGTGTCGGTCGGGCAGCGCCGGCCCGGGGCCGCCCCGTCCCGATCCCCGACCGGCAGGAAGGCAGCACCTCCCTCGCCATGCGGCGCCGGCCGCGCGCTTTTGCCCGTCCCGAAGCCTGGTGCTGCGACTGCAGCTTCGGTCGGGCGGAGGGGCCAATGGCAGGACAGGGCCCGAAAGGCGCCCGGATCTCCCGGCTTGATCGGCGCCCTTCGCGCGGCTAGATGCTGCCGATGTCCGATCCCGACGCGGAGCCGCGAAAGTCCTATCACCACGGCAACCTTCGCGAGGCGCTCGTCGAGGCGACCCTGAGGCTGATCGAGGAGAAGGGGCCGCTCGGCTTCACGCTGGCGGAGGCGGCCCGGGCCGCCGGGGTCAGCCCCGCCGCCCCCTACCGGCATTTCAAGGGGCGCGAGGATCTGATCGAGGAAGCGGCGCGGCAGGGCTTCCTGCTCTTCGCCGAGCAGATGGAGCGGGCCTATGACGACGGCCGTCCCTCGGCGCTGAGCGCGTTCCTTGCGACCGGCCGGGCCTATCTCGCCTTCGCGCGCGCCTATCCCGGCCATTACATCGCCATGTTCGAATCCGGCGTGGCGATCTCCGGCAACCCCGATCTCGCCCGGGCCGCCGACCGGGCGATGTCGGTGCTGATCCGCGCCGCCGAGCAGCTGGCGGCGCGGCTGCCGGCCGAGCGGCGGCCGCCGGCGACCATGGTCGCCAATCACATCTGGGCCTTCAGCCACGGGGTGGTGGAGCTCTTCGCGCGCGGGCGGCCCGGCGGGCGGGCGCCCTATTCCGCCGAAGAGATGCTGGAGAGCGGCACGGCGATCTATCTGCGCGGGCTGGGGCTGATCCCCAACTGAGGCAGGGACCTCACTGCGGCTTGCGGGCGGAGACCACCCAGGAGCTCGACCCCATGTAGACCCCGTCGGCGGTGACATGCGGCGCGAGCATCTCCGCCAGATCCGCCTCGATGGCGGCACGCTTGGCGTCTGGCACCTCGCCGGCCTCCCGCACCACCTCGCCGGCGGGGCCGAGGGCCATCTGGAAGCCGATCGCATCCTCGATCGAATCCCCCATGCGCACCGGCGCGTCCACCCGCTCGAAGCTCACCCGCTCGAGGCCCACCGCCTTCATCTGCGCGCGCACCAGATCCTCGCTCGCCATCGAGAAGGGGCCCGGGCCGCAGGTCTGGGCATCCTCGCCCGGGGGCGGCAGGTGGCGCAGGGCGATGGCCTTGGCGGCGCCGAGCCAGGGATTGTCCTCGATCCGGCGCCAGACGATCATGGTGAAGCGCCCGCCCGGCTTCAGGGCGCGGCCGAGGTTCCGCATCGCCGCGACCGGGTTCTGGAAGAACATCGTGCCGAAGCGGGAGAAGACGAGATCGCGGTCCGCCGCGAAGGGCGCGGTCTGCACGTCGGCCTCGACGAAGTCGATATTGGCGATGCCCGCGGCGGCGGCGTCGCGGCGGCCGAAATCCAGGAAGGCGTCGCAGCAATCCATGGCGGTGACATGGCCGCTCGGCCCGACCCTCCGGGCGAGCATGATCGCCGTGTCGCCGAATCCGGCGCCGGCATCCAGCACCCGCTCGCCGGGATTGACCTCGAGCCGGGGAAAGATCGCGTCGCTGTGCTGGCTGAGCCCGCCGACGAGGACATGCTTGTAGCGCACGAATTTCGGGACGAGCACATCGTTCCAGAAGGTGACGAATTCGTTCTCCGGTTCGCGCAATGTCTGTGCCATGGCGACGGGCCTCCGACGCAAGTCCTGTGAAACGCGGCATTGTACCACCGATCCCCGCAAATCGCGACCGGCTGCCTCGGGAGGCCCGGAGCGGTCGCATCCGGTGATGCGAACGCGTCGGCGGAGTACCGGGCGTTCCTGGCGTCACCCACCCGCCCGGCGGGCACCGCCGGGTTGCGCCCGCCCCGCCCCGCAACTTTTTCGCCCCGCTCACTTGACGCCGGGCGGCGGCTTTCCATCTATGTAAATGTTATTCACATTAACATCGAAAGGAGCGGCTGATGCACACTGCCAACGAATGGTCCGAGCCCGCGGGTCAGTGGCCCCGACGCGTCCGCGAGACGCTCGAGCGGTCCCGCGACTGGATGGACGACCGGGGCAGGGCGGCCTGGATCATCGCGATCGTGATCGGCTTCGTCTTCTTCTGGCCGGTCGGCCTCGCCCTTCTCTTCTACGTGATCTGGAGCAAACGCATGAGCTGCAATTCCTGGGGACGCCGTCATCACCGCCACAACCGCCATGGGATGGGGCGCACCGGCAACACCGCCTTCGACGCCTATCGCGAGGAGACGCTAAAGCGCCTGGAGGAGGAGCGCGCCGCCTTCACCGCTTTCCTCGACCAGCTGCGCGCCGCGAAGGACCAGGCCGAATTCGACCAGTTCATGTCGAGCCGCCAGGCGCCGCAGGCCAGCTGACGGCTCCCGGCCAGCCACTTCCCGCCGCCGCGTTCCCCGAAAGGGGCGCGGCGGCGGCGCGTCCGGGCCTTGGTTCCCGGCTCAGCCGCCGAAGGTCATGCGGGCGAGCACGTCGTCGCGATCGACAAAATGATGCCGGAGCGCTGCGGCGACATGCAGGCCCAAAAGCCCCGCCAGCGCGAGCGCGGCGAAACGGTGGAAGGCCGCCGCCGCATCCGCCACCGTCTTCTCGCCCGGAACCCAGGGGTCGGGCAGGGAGAACCAGTCGAACACCCGGTTCTCGATGCCGAGCATGTCCTGCACCGGCGAGGCGGCGGCGGCGACCCAGCCCGAGAGCGGCAGCGCGATCATCAGGAGATAGAGCAGGGCATGGCTCGCCCCGGCCGCCCGGACCTGCCAAGGCGGCGTGCCCGCCGGCAGCCGCGGGCTCGCGCGATTGGCGATGCGCCAGCCGAGGCGCAACAGCGCGAGCGCGAAGATCACGCTCCCCCAGCTCTTGTGCCACTGCGTCAGCTCGAAGCGGGCGAGGAGATCCTCGGTGAACACCGTCATCCGCAGGCCGAGGGCGAGCTGGAAGAGAATGAGCGCCGCCATGGTCCAGTGCAGCACCCGCGCGCCCCAGCCCCAGCTCCTCTCGGAATTCGCGAGCCGCATGGGCGCCGCCTCAATCCGGGCTCATTTCGAGGTCATCAGCAGGCGGATGCGCACGGGCAGCTCCGCGCCCACCTCCGGCAGGCCGGCGGTCGAGCCGAATTCGGTGCGGTCGATGCTGCCGGTCAGGTCGAATCCCGCCTCGAAGCGCTTCGGATCGGCCGGGTCGGGGCCGTAGCGGATCACCGTGGCTTCGAAGCGCGCCGGGCGGGTGACGCCGCGCAGGGTGATCTCGCCGAAGATCTGCGCCGTCTGCTTCGAGGTCTGCACCAGCCGGTCGAGGCTGAAGGTGATCTGCGGAAAGCGCTCGGCGTCGAGATATTCGGCGCTGCGCACCAGCGCATCGACCGGCGCGAGGCCGGTGGTGGCCTCGCGGGTCGAGATGCGGATCCGGGCGCGAGCCGCCTCGGGCCGGGTCTCGTCGAAATCCACCTCCCCGGTCGGGGCGGGAAAGCGCACCTCCACGGTCGAGCCCTGCCAGGCCACATCCACCAGGATCCTTGTCTCGGGATCGAGGACCCAGGGCGTCGCCAGGGCCATCCCCGGCAGCATCATCAGGACCGCCGCGACCCGTGCCAGCATGACCGCCTCCCGAGCTTGCATCCTGCCGGAATGATAGCGCGGGATCGCGCTTCAGACAGGCACACTTGCGTGCATCGGCGCGAGCGCGCCAGAATGGGCCATGCCCGAGCCCTTCAAGACCTTCTTCAATACCGGCACCATCGCCATGATCGGCGCGAACCTCGCCGCGCGATCACCCGGCTTCGATCGCGACCGCTTCGAGGCGCTGGCGGGTGACGGGCTGGAGGCGCTGGAACTCAAGGCCCGCGCGGCGCAGATAACCCGGGCGCTCGACGCCTGCCTGCCAAGGGACTTCGGCCCGGCCTGCGACCTGATGCTCGCCGCCCTCGCGCCCGCGGATGCGGCGGAGGGGGCGCCCGGCATTCGCGGCTGGGCGGTGATGCCCATGGCCGATCTCGTGGCGCTGCGGGGCCTGGGCGATTTCGACCGGGCCATGGAGGTTCTGGCCGAGATGACCCGGCGCTTCAGCTCCGAATTCGCCGTCCGCCCCTTCATTCTCGCCGATCCCGAGCGGGCGATGGGGCATATGATGCGCTGGACCGGCCATGCGGACTGGCGGGTGCGGCGGCTCGCCTCGGAGGGCTCGCGGCCGCGTTTGCCCTGGGGCATGCGCCTCGCGCCCTTCGTCGCCGATCCCGCGCCGCTGATGCCGCTGCTCGGGCGGCTGCGCGACGATCCCTCGGAGGACGTGCGGCGCTCGGTCGCCAACAGCCTCAACGACATCGCCAAGGACCATCCCGATCTCGTGGCCGGGATCGCCCGGGACTGGCTGGCGGGCGCGCCGCCGGAGCGGCGCCGGCTGGTGCGCCATGCCTGCCGCTCGCTGGTCAAGGCCGGCCACCGGCCGACGCTCGCAGCCCTCGGCTTCGGCGAGGCGGCGCTGCGGCTGGAGCGCCTCGATCTGGCGAGCCCGGTGGTGGCCTTCGGCGAGGCGCTGGAATTTGTCGCGTGCCTGCGCTCCGAAGGCGGGGACCCGCAGGAGATCGTGCTCGACTACGCGATCCATCACCGCAAGGCCAACGGCGGAACCTCGGCCAAGGTCTTCAAGTGGCGGCAACTCTCGCTCGCCCCGGGCGAGACGCTGGAACTCGCGCGCCGGCATTCGATCCGGCGCATCACCACGCGGGTCTATCATGACGGCGCGCACCGGCTGGAGATCCTCGCGAACGGCCGCGCGCTCGGGGAAATCGGGTTCGAGCTCGTCGGCGCGGCGGCCGGTCAGCGGGTCGGGACCGGCGTCTCGCCGCGATAGTCGTAGAAGCCGCGCTTCGACTTGCGGCCCAGCCAGCCGGCCTCGACGTATTTCACCAGGAGCGGGCAGGGGCGGTATTTGGTGTCCGCCAGCCCCTCGTGCAGCACGTTCATGATCGCGAGACAGGTGTCGAGCCCGATGAAATCGGCCAGCTCCAGCGGCCCCATCGGGTGGTTGG
>NZ_DAIUBO010000147.1:0-9590 GCF_036846665.1 Amaricoccus sp.
CTCGAAATGTGGTCACCACGGCGCCGCCGGCGGGCGGGGTTGCGCAGGCCGCACGCTTGCCTGTATCCCGGCGCGCAATCCGGCGCGGCCCGCCGGCAAGCCTTTCGGAGAACGCGACCATGCATGCCTACCGGAGCCATACCTGTGCCGGGCTGACGCGCGCGGATGTGGGCAGCAGGGTGCGCCTCTCGGGCTGGGTGCATCGCAGGCGCGACCATGGCGGCGTGCTCTTCATCGACCTGCGCGACCATTACGGCATCACCCAGGTGCTTGCCGACAGCGACAGCCCGGCCTTCGCCGAGGTCGAGAAGGTCCGGGCCGAATGGGTGATCCGCATCGACGGCGTGGTCAAGGCGCGCGACCCGGAGCTGGTGAACCCCAAGATCCCCACCGGCGAGATCGAGGTCTTCATCGAGGCGCTCGAGGTGCTCGGGGCGGCCGAGGAGCTGCCGCTGCCGGTCTTCGGCGAGGTGGACTACCCGGAGGAGACGCGGCTCAAGTACCGCTTTCTCGACCTGCGCCGCGAGGGGCTGCATGCCAATATCATGCTGCGCAGCAGGGTGATCCGGTCGCTGCGCGCCCGCATGGAGGCGCAGGGCTTCACCGAGTTCCAGACGCCGATCCTGACCGCCTCGAGCCCGGAGGGCGCGCGGGACTTCCTGGTGCCGAGCCGGCTGCATCCGGGCAAGGTCTATGCGCTGCCCCAGGCGCCGCAGCAGTTCAAGCAGCTGATCATGGTGGCGGGGTTCGACCGCTACTTCCAGATCGCGCCCTGCTTCCGCGACGAGGATCCGCGCGCCGACCGGAGCCCTGGCGAGTTCTACCAGCTCGACATGGAGATGAGCTTCGCCACCCAGGAGGATGTCTTCGGCGTCATCGAGCCGGTGATGCGCGGCATCTTCGAGGAATTCGGCGGCGGGCGGCCGGTGACGGCGGAATTCCCGCGCATCGCCTATCGCGACGCGATGCGGAAATACGGCACTGACAAGCCCGACCTGCGCAACCCGATCGAGATGCAGGTGGTGAGCGAGCATTTCGCCGGCTCGGGCTTCAAGATCTTCGCGAGCCTCCTGGAGGTGGAGGGCAACGAGATCCGCGCCATCCCGGCGCCGGGGGGCGGCAGCCGCAAGTTCTGCGACCGGATGAACGCCTTCGCGCAAGGCGAGGGCCTGCCGGGGATGGGGTACATTTTCTGGCGACCAGCCGGCGGAGAGATCAAACGAATTTCCAAAGAAGGTGCGTTGGAAGTCGAAGACTCGGAGGTAGAGGCCGCAGGACCAATCGCAAAGGCGCTTGGCCCGGAGCGCACCGAGGCGATCCGGGTGCAGCTGGGGCTGGGCGAGGGAGACGCGGCCTTCTTCCTCGGCGGCGCGCCTTCGGACTTCCAGCCGGTCGCGGGCAGGGCGCGCAACGTGATCGGGCGCGAGCTGGGGCTGACGGTGGAGGATCGCTTCGACTTCGCCTGGATCGTCGATTTTCCGATGTACGAGCGCGATCCGGAAACGGGCCGGCTCGACTTCAGCCACAACCCCTTCTCGATGCCCCAGGGCGGGCTCGAGGCGCTGGGGGCGCAGGACCCGCTGGAGGTGCTGGGATATCAGTACGATATCGTCTGCAACGGGGTCGAGCTCTCCTCGGGCGCGGTGCGGAACCATCGCCCGGAGATCATGTACGAGGCCTTCCGGATCGTCGGCTACGACCGGCATTACGTGGACGCGCATTTCGGCGGCATGCTCTCGGCCTTCCGCTACGGCGCGCCGCCCCATGCCGGGATCGCGCCGGGCATCGACCGGATCGTGATGCTGCTGGCGGGCGCCGAGAACATCCGCGAGGTCATCATGTTCCCGATGAACCAGCGGGCCGAGGACCTGATGATGGGCGCGCCGTCGGAGCCGACGAACGAGCAGCTCCGGGAGCTGGGGCTGCGGGTGGTGGCGAAGACCTGACGGCGGGGCGCGAAGCGGGCACGCGTGCCCGTTCAGGCAAGCCTTTGAACTCGAATGGATAATGGAAGCGAGGTAACGCTTTCTTAACGAGACATCGGACGGGATGTCTTCACCGTTTCACCCGGGCGTCTGCCAGCACACCCCGTCACCCCGGAGGCGTGCCTGCGGCAAGACGGGGCCGCTTCGCGACCTCCCCCTCGGCCGGCCGCTGCCCTCCGCGCGGGTCGGCGCTGTCTTGCGGCAAGGGAGCAGCGCTTTGTCGTGGAATGCCGGGTGCAGTTCCCGAACCGGGCAACGGGACGATCGCCGGGCCGCTATTCCGCCGCGACGGAGCCGGAATTGTGGGCGTAGGTGTCCCAGTCGGGCCGGTAGTCGGCGCTGGCCTGGTTGCCCCAGACGGTCCAGCCGTCGCGCAACCCGCGGCCGAAGAGTTCGAGATAGGGGCCCCGGGAGCAGCTCTCGATGAGGTCGTATTGCTCGTCGGGCTTGCGGGAATGCTCGCGCTTGCGGCTTGCGAGCAGGTTCACCTGGCGGCGGCCCGGCGCGAGGGTGCGCGCGTTGCCGCCGCGGGTGCCGAAGAGCAGGAGCTCGGTGACGTTGCGGAAATAGAAGCCGACGCCGCGGCCGTCCGAGCCGCCGTCCTTGCGGATCTTGTGCCAGACGATATTGGCCTTGTAGGCGAAGCCCCAGGCGGCGAGCACCGCGAGGCCGTCGGGCAGGAGCGCGTTCGGCACCCAGAGGTAGCAATGCGCGGGCGCCTGCATGTGCTCGGCGACGGGCAGGGCGCAGATCTCGTCGAGGGTCAGGGTTCCGTAGCGCGAGAGGCGTCGGTGCTCGGGCGCCACCTTGCCGGTGCGGTTGGCGAAGCGCCAGGGCGGATCCGCGAGCAGGCTGCCGAAGCGGGCGCCTTCGAGGGCTTTGGAGAGGTCTTGTGCGGCACTCGTGTCCATCCCCAAGATATTGGGTCATTACCTCCTGCGATGCAATCGAAAGCGGCCCCTGCGGCCGGTGGGAGAGATCGCGATTGCCGGTCGGGCCGGGGACGTGCCAGAAGGGGCCATGAGGGAGGATCCGTCGGGCGATCTGTCGGGCTGGGTGCCGCCGCCGCGTCCCGCGGCGCGGGCGCTGGAGGGCCGCTACGTACGGCTGGAGCCGCTGGCGGCCGGGCACGGGGCCGCGCTCGATGCCGCCAACCGGGCGGATGACGCGATCTGGACCTGGCTGCCCTACGGGCCCTTCGCCGACGCAGCCGTCTATGGCGCATGGCTGGAGCAGGTCGCGGGCCGGGAGGATCCGATGTTCTTCGCGCTCCTCGACCGGGCGAGCGGGCTTGCCGGCGGGGTGGCGAGCCTGATGCGCATCAGCCCGGAGGCGGGCTCGATCGAGGTCGGCCATATCTGTCTCTCCCGCGCGATGCAGCGCACGCGGGCGGCCTCGGAGATGGTCTTTCTCTTCGCCCGGGAGGTCTTCGGCCTCGGCTACCGGCGCTTCGAGTGGAAATGCGACGCGGCGAACGGGCCGAGCCGGCGGGCGGCGCAGCGCTTCGGGTTTTCCTTCGAGGGCGTCTTCCGCCAGCACATGGTGGTCAAGGGACGCAACCGCGACACCGCCTGGTTCGCCATGACCGACGGCGACTGGGCCTGCCTGAGGCCCGCCTGGGAGGCATGGCTCGCGCCGGCGAATTTCGACGCGGAGGGGCGGCAGAAGCGGCGGCTGGGCGCGCTGACGGCGCCCTGCCGGGTCTCGTCCGATCCCGGGCCGGGCGCGTGAACGGGCGCGTGAAGAAGCGCAAGGGGCCCTGGAAGGCCTGGCAGCGCCGCTGGAAGGACGGCTGGATCGACGCGATGGAGACGCCGCGTGGTCGGCGCAACGCCCATATCGACATGCTGGTCTTCGACCACGGGCTGATCCGCATGGCCTGGCGGAACATGCACGAGGTGGCGCCCGGGGTCTGGCGCGGCAACCAGCCCGATCCGGCCATGGTGCGACGGCTGGCCGCGCGCGGGTTCCGCTCGATCCTGAACCTGCGCGGGGCGACGCAATACGGCTCCTACCTGCTGGAGCGTGAGGCCTGCCGCGCGGCGGGGATCACGCTGATCGATCTCAAGATGACCTCGCGCGACCTGCCGAGCGCGGCGGAGGTGATGGCGCTCGACGCGATCTTCGCCGCGATCGAGCGGCCGTTCCTGATGCATTGCAAGTCGGGTGCGGACCGGGCGGGCTTCGCCTCGGCGCTCTATCTTCTGCTCCGGACCGAGACGCCGGTGGCCGAGGCGCGCGAGCAGCTTTCCTGGCGCTACCTGCATCTCGAAGGCGCGCGCACGGGCGTGTTGCGCTTCATGCTCGACGCCTATGCCGCAGCGGATGCGGCGCGCCCGCAGTCGTTCCGCGACTGGATCGCGGCGGAGTACGACCCCGAGGCGCTGAGTGCCGCCTTTCGCGGCGGGCGGGTCGCGAATTTCGTCGCCGACCGGCTGCTCGGGCGGGAATAGGCGGGCCGGGGCTTGACGGCGGGGCGGGGGGCGAACATGTCGCGCGGGTCCGCCAAGAGGAGCCCCGCCGATGCGCCGTCCCGAAGTCACCGAGTTCCTGCTGACGCGGCGGTCCTGCCCGGCGAAGCTCCTGCACGGGCCGGCGCCGGAGCGCGCGGCGCTGATGCGCATGCTGACGGCGGCGATGCGGGTGCCGGACCACGGCAAGCTCGCGCCCTGGCGCTTCCTGGTCCTGGAGGGCGCGGCGCTGGCGGGCTTCGCCGCGCGGATCCGGGCGCGGGCGGCCGAGACCGGGCAGGACGCCGACAAGGGCGCGCTCGCCTTCGAGCAGGCGCCCATGGCGGTGGCGGTGGTGGCCTCGCCGCAGCCGAGCGAGAAGATCCCGGTCATCGAGCAGACCCTCTCGGCGGGGGCGGCGGCGCTGAGCCTCGTGAACGCGGCGCTGGCCGAGGGCTGGGGGGCGAGCTGGCTGACGGGCTGGCCGGCCTATGACCGCGGGCTCGTGGAGGCGGCGCTGGGGCTCGGTCCCGAGGAATGGATCGCCGGCTTCGTCTATATCGGCCATTGCGACGCGTCGCCGCCCGAGCGGCCGCGGCCGGAGCCCGAATCGCGGGTGCGCTGGCTCGGCGCATGAGCCTGATCGCGGATTTCGGCCGGGCGGTCGCGCAGCTGCGCGATCCGCGCTTCCTGGGCGTGCTGCTCAAGGCGCTGGCGATCACGGTGGCCGGGCTCGCGCTGGTCTTCTGGGCGGTGATGACGGGGCTCGGCTGGATCCTGCCCGAGAGCGTCGCGCTGCCCTGGATCGGGCCGGTGCGCTTTCTCGACGATCTTGCCTCCCTCGCGGCGCTCGGGCTCATGCTCGTGCTCTCGGTGGTGCTGATGGTGCCCACGGCCGCGGCGGTGGTGGGCTTCTTCCTCGAGGAGGTGGCCGATGCGGTGGAGGCCGAGCATTACCCGGGCCTCGCGCCGGCCGCCGGGCCGGGGCTGTCGGCGCAGATCGGCGACGCCCTGCGGTTCTTCGCGCTGGTGGTGGCGGTCAATCTCGCGGCGCTCGTGGTCTATCTCCTGCTGCCGCCGGTGGCACCCTTCGTCTTCTGGCTGATCAACGGCTTCCTGCTGGGGCGGGAGTATTTCCAGCTGGTCGCCATGCGGCGGCTCGGGCCGGAGGGGGCGGCGCGGCTGCGGCGGGCCAATGCCGGGCGGATCTGGCTGGCGGGCACCGCCATGGCAGTGCCCCTGAGCGTGCCGGTCCTGAACCTGCTCGTGCCGATCCTCGGCGTGGCGGTCTTCACGCATCAGTTCCACCGGCTGGCCCCGGCGCCCTGAGGCTGCCGGCCGCGGCGGTTTGGCGGGGCCGGCGGTTTCGGTGTATGCTTGCGCGCGGGGAGGCGGAGATGCGGATCCTGCGCGTGCTGGCGCTCCTGGCCGCAGGAGCGCCGGGCAATGCCGCGGCGGCGACGGCGGTCGATGCGGCGATCGTGCTGGCGGTGGATGCCTCGGCTTCGGTGGACGGGGTGGAACTGGCCATCCAGCGCGGCGGTTATGCCCGCGCGCTTCGGCACGCCGACCTGCTGCGAGCGGTGCGGGCCGGGCCGGAGGGGCGGATCGCGCTCGCCTATTTCGAATGGGGCGGGCAGGTGCATCGTGACTCCATTCTGCCCTGGGCCCTGATCGACGGCCCCGAGGCGGCGGCGGGTTTCGCCGCGGCGATCGAGGCGCTGCCGGTGCGCTCGAGCCTCGGCACCTCGATCTCGCGGGCGCTGGACTTCGCCCGGCGGCTGATCGACCGCGGTCCCTTCGCCACGGACCGGCGCGCCATCGACGTCTCGGGCGACGGTCCCAACAATCTCGGGCCGCCGGTGACGGAGGCGCGCGACCGGGTGGTGGCGGAGGGGATCGTGGTCAATGGCCTGCCGGTGCTCGTCGCGCCCTCGGCGAGCTTCCGCGACATCGACCGCTATTACGCGGATTGCGTCATCGGCGGCTTCGGCGCCTTTCTGCTCGCGGCGCGCAGCGGCGAGGAGCTGGCCCCGGCGATCCGGCGCAAGCTCATCCTCGAGATCGGCGGCCATATGCCGCCGGCGCGAATCCTGCCTGCGGCCGGGGCGGAGCCGGTCGACTGCCTCGTCGGCGAGCGGATCCGGCAGGAGCGGATCGACCGCATCTTTCCCGGCCTCCTGCGGTGACGGCCCCGCGGGCCGCCCGGAACGGGACCCCGGCCCCCCCCGGGCGAGGAAGCAGCCGGGGGGCGGCCTTGCCGCCGCAGGCGAGCACGGCGACCCGCTCGCCCGTCGCCGCCCACCGAGACCGGCAGCGTGCCGAGACCGGGGCATTAGCGCGCGGGCAGGGCGTCGAGGGTGCCGCGGGCCTTGAAGCTGCCGGTCACCTGCAGCAGGTCGAGCTTGGGGCGAGCGGATGTCCCAGGCCGGGGGCTCCCGCCTCGAGCTCCGGCACCGGCGTCCGCCGCACAGGCGGCGCGATGCGCGCATGGGCGGCGGCGATGTCGGTCGGGCCGATCACGGGCGCATCCCCGGCCGGCTGCCGGCGGGCTATGGCGCTTCGCCGGGCACGAGGCCCTGGGGCATGATCACGCCGTCGGTCACCTGGATGATGCCATTGCTCGCCATCACGTCGGGCTGGACCACGTCGGCGCCGCCCACCCTCACGCCGTCGAAGCCGTCGACGACGATGTCGAGCCCGCTCAGGGTGGTGAGCGTCGTGGTGCGGCCGCTGAGATCCGCGGTGGCATAGGTTCCGGGGACCACGTGCAGCTGCAGCAGCCGGGTCAGTTCGCCGCGGTTCTGCGGCTGCATCAGCCTGTCGAGCGCGCCCTCGGGCAGCGCGTCGAAGGCGGAGTTGCGCGGCGCGAAGACGGTGACGGGGCCGGCATCGTCGAGCGACGGGGCCCCGGCGGCGGTCAGGGCGCGCGCCAGCGTGGTGAAGGCGGCATTGGAATCGACCACCTCGCGGATGCTCGGGTTCTGCGGCGCGCGCGCACAGGCCGAAAGCGCGATCGCCGCGACGCCGGCCAGCAGGATCGCCCCGAGGTTTCTGCGGTTCATGATGGTATCCCCCGTCCGGAAGTCGCGATGGCAGGCCATGGTCCCGGCGCCCGGTCGGCATGGGACAGGCCGGGCAAGGCTAGCCCGGCGGGCACGGGGCATCAATGACGCGAACCGCGGCACCGGCTTGACAAGCCCGGCGGCCGGTCCAAGCTGCAATCCGGGAAATCGTAAGGTCACGCCCGCCCGAGCCCCCTTGTCCCGCCGCGGGACAAACGCGATCGTGATCGGCTGCATGTCGCGAGCAGCCTATTTCCGACGAAGGGAGGGCGTGGCCCGAGAGGTGCCGCGAAGGATCACCAGCGCCGGGAGACAGCGATGCATGTGCGCGAGAAGCCGAAGTTCGGCGAATCCGAGATCACCCCGAAATCGGCCTGGCTCGACCGGCGCAGCCTGATGCGGGGGGCGGCCGGACTCGCGGCGGCGGGACTCCTGCCCGCGACCGCCCGCCGGGCCTCGGCGGCGCGCTATTCCACCGACGCGCCGCCGACCGCCTATGAATATGTCACGACCTACAACAATTTCTACGAATTCGGCACCGGCAAATCCGATCCCGCGAAGCATGCGGGCCGGCTGACCACCTCGCCCTGGTCGGTGGTGATCGACGGCATGGTCGCCCGGCCGGGCACCTATGCGTTCGAGGACCTGGTCGGGCCGCGGACGGTGGAGGAGCGCATCTACCGGCTGCGCTGCGTCGAGGGCTGGTCGATGGTGATCCCCTGGCTGGGCGTGCCGCTGGGAGGCGTGCTGAAGCGTGCCGAGCCCGCCCCGGGCGCGAGATACGTCGCCTTCGAGACGCTGGTGCGGCCCGAGGAGATGCCGGGGCAGAGCGGGATCTTCCAGGTGCTCGACTGGCCCTATGTGGAGGGGCTCAGGCTCGACGAGGCGATGCATCCCCTGACCATCCTCGCCACCGGGCTCTATGGCGAGGCCCTGCCGAACCAGAACGGCGCGCCGATCCGGCTCGTGGTGCCGTGGAAATACGGCTACAAGTCGATCAAGTCGATCGTGCGCATCACCCTGACCGACAAACAGCCGCCGACCACCTGGAACATCCAGAACCCGCGGGAATACGGCTTCTATTCCAACGTGAATCCGGAGGTCGACCATCCGCGCTGGAGCCAGGCCACCGAGCGGGTGATCGGCGGCAGCCTGCTCTCGCCGCAGCGCGACACCGAGATGTTCAACGGCTATGCCGACGAGGTGGCCGGGCTCTATGCCGGCATGGACCTGAGGAAGTTCCACTAGGGATGCGGCGCATGCGCGATTGGCTGAATGCGGCTTTGCGCCGTCTGCCGGTCTGGCCCTTCTACTGGCTGGGCGCGCTGCCGGCGGCCTGGTATTTCTGGAACGGCCTGCAGGGCCGCCTCGGGGCCGATCCGGTCAAGGCGCTCGAGCACGAATACGGGCTGATCGCGCTGCAGTTCCTGATCGCGGCGCTCTGCGTGACGCCCCTGCGCGAGATCGCCGGCATCAACTTGCTGCGGTTCCGCCGCATGCTCGGGCTCATGGCGTTTTCCTACGCCTGCCTGCATCTGGCGGTCTGGCTGGGGCTCGACCGGCAGTTCGACTGGCCGCGCATCGTCGCGGATCTCACCAAGCGGCCCTATATCATCCTCGGCATGGCGGCCTTCCTGATGCTGGTGCCGCTGGCCTGGACCTCGCGCGACGCGGCGCTGCGGCGCATGGGGCCGGTGGCCTGGCGGCGCCTGCACCGGCTGGCCTATCCCGCGACGGCCCTGGCGGCGATCCATTTCGTCTGGCTGGTCAAGGCCTGGCCACTCGAGCCGCTGCTCTATGCCGCCGGGGTCGCGGCGCTGCTCGGATGGCGCGCGCTGCGCGGCCGGCGGCGCAGGGCCCGGCGCCCGGCGCTCGGCTGAAAGAAATCTGTCACGAAGCGCGTTTTTTCGCTTGCGCGCTGCCGATGGCCTCCGGTAAAGAAACGGCTCACCGCGGACGGCAAGGCCGGAGCGCGGGGTTTCGGAGGCACGGGCAGCGGGTTGCGCTCAAGTTAGGCGCGATGTGCTGTCGTTTCTCTGGCGCTCTTTGACGTGATTGATTGAGATGAAGGGATATGCGGGCGGTTTGGT
>NZ_DAIUBO010000148.1:0-9579 GCF_036846665.1 Amaricoccus sp.
TTGGCGTGACGGGCGGGGCGGGCGCTGCCCGGCGGTGCCCGCCGGGCGGGGTGGTGAAGCCAGGCGCGCCCGGATCCCAGCCTGACGGGCTCGCGTTGCCAGATACCACTCCCCTGACGCATCCCGGCGCTTCCGTCACCGCTTGACCTCCGGCCCGCCGGATGCGTTCCTGTGATCATGCTCGACGCCAGCACCCTCGCCCTCTTCGCCGCCGCCCTCGCCGTCGCGGCGGGCTCGCCCGGCCCCTCGGTCGCGGCGCTGGTCGCGCGCGTGCTGGCCCGCGGCCCGCGCTCGGTCCTGCCCTTCCTCGCGGCGATGTGGATCGGCGAGGCGGTCTGGCTCGCCTGCGCCGTCTTCGGGCTCGCGGTGATCGCCGCATCCTTCCAGCTCGCCTTCGCGACGCTGAAGTGGGCCGGGATCGCCTATCTCGGCTGGCTCGCCTGGAAGATGTGGGCCGCGCCGACCGACGTGGAGCAGCTGCCCGACGCGACCTCGCCGCTGCGGCTCTTCGGGACCGGCCTCGCGATCACACTCGGCAACCCCAAGATCATGGTCTTCTATCTCGCGCTGCTGCCCTCGCTGCTCGACCTCTCGGCGATCACCCTCGGCGGCTGGGCCGAGCTGACGCTCGTCATGGCGCTGGTGCTGATCGCGGTCGACCTCGGCTGGGTGATCGCCGCCAGCCAGGCCCGGCGGCTCTTCCGCACCCCCGCCGGCCGCCGCCTCGCCAACCGGCTCTCCGCCGGCATGATGGCCGGCGCCGCCGGCGCGATCGCGACGAGCTGAGCGACAGGCGGAACTCAATCGGAGGGCCATGGCCCCAAACCGATCTTGAGGACAGCCAAAGCACCGCCCCCCCGAGCGGAAAGGAACTCGACGACAAGGGCAGCTGACGCGCCATCTTCCCCTCGCGGATTTGGCAGGTGACAAATCCGCGCGCGCCTGCCTGCCCCTCGGCAGGCGCGACAGGCGCGCCCGCCCGGGCAGGCGCGCGCGGATTACCCAGCGATGGTGAAACCCGACCCCCTTCGGTCTCCGCGCTCGCGCGCGTCCCTCCGACGCACCGGCGCGAGGCAGTGCCTCGCTCTTGCCGGTTCGGGGTGTCCTTGGCCAATCGGTTCACCCGGATGTCGCATGAGTCCGGCGATTCTGCGGCGTTAACATTTTTCTGACGTAATATCAATGGCTTGCATTCTGTCCCCATGGGGACAGCGCCGAATCACGCGCCACATCCGCCCCTTTCCAAGCCGAAAGCCGCACAATATATCCGCTGCCATGCCCGACGGACCCGCCAACACGCCCGCCCTGCCGCCCGAGATCGCGCGGCGCCGCACCTTCGCGATCATCTCGCACCCGGATGCCGGCAAGACCACGCTGACCGAGAAATTCCTGCTCTATGGCGGCGCCATCCAGATGGCCGGCCAGGTCCGCGCCAAGGGCGAGGCCCGGCGCACCCGCTCGGATTTCATGAAGATGGAGCAGGACCGCGGCATCAGCGTCAGCGCCTCGGCCATGTCCTTCCCCTTCCGGGAGTGGTGGTTCAACCTCGTCGACACGCCCGGCCATTCGGATTTCTCCGAGGACACCTACCGCACGCTGACCGCGGTGGACGCGGCCGTGATGGTGATCGACGGCGCCAAGGGGGTCGAGAGCCAGACCCGCAAGCTCTTCGAGGTCTGCCGGCTGCGCGACCTGCCGATCCTGACCTTCTGCAACAAGATGGACCGCGAGGCGCGCGACACCTTCGAGATCATCGACGAGATCCAGCACGAGCTGCAGCTCGACGTCTGCCCGGCCTCCTGGCCGATCGGCATGGGCCGCGACTTCCTCGGCTGCTACGACATGATCCACGACCGGCTGGAGCTGATGGACCGCGCCGACCGCAACCGCCGCGGCGCGAGCATCGAGATGCGCGGGCTCGACGACCCCGCCATGGAGACGCATATCCCCGCGCCGCTGCTCGCCCGGCTGCGCGAGGAGGTCGAGATGGCGCGCGAGCTGCTGCCCGCCTTCGACGCGGCTGCGATGCTCGCGGGAAACCTCTCGCCGATCTGGTTCGGCTCGGCGATCAATTCCTTCGGGGTGCAGGAGCTCATGGCCGGCATCGGCAGCTTCGCCCCGCCGCCGCAGCTGCGCCCCGCCGAGAGCCGCCAGGTCGGGGCGTGGGAAAAGGCGGTCACCGGCTTCGTCTTCAAGGTCCAGGCCAACATGGACCCGAGGCACCGCGACCGGGTCGCCTTCGTGCGCCTCTGCTCGGGACATTTCGAGCGCGGCATGAAGCTGACCCATGTCCGCTCGGGCAAGCCGATGGCGATCTCGAACCCGGTGCTCTTCCTCGCCAACGACCGCGAGATCGCCGAGGACGCCTGGGCCGGCGACATCATCGGCATCCCCAACCACGGCCAGCTCCGCATCGGCGACGCACTGACCGAAGGCGAGGGCTTGCGCTTCACCGGCATCCCCTCCTTCGCGCCGGAGCTGCTGCAGACGGTGCGCGCGGGCGACCCCATGAAGGCCAAGCATCTGGAGAAGGCGCTGACCCAATTCGCCGAGGAAGGCGCCTCCAAGCTCTTCAAGCCCGACGTCGGCTCGGGCTGGATCGTCGGCGTGGTCGGGCCGCTGCAGTTCGACGTGCTCGCGAGCCGCATCGAGCTCGAATACGGCCTGCCGGTGCGCTTCGAGCCGACGCAGTTCACCTCTGCCCGCTGGGTCTCCGGGCCGCGGGACAAGATCGACGCCTTCGTGAAGGCCAACAAGGGCCACATGGCCGCCGACCACGACGGCGATCCGGTCTACATGACCCGCCTGCAATGGGACATCGACCGCGTGGCCCGCGACTATCCCGAGATCGCGCTCACCGCCACCAAGGCGATGATGGTCTGAACCGCCCCTTCGCAGGACTCCGCCCGCACGGCCCCGGATCGGACGGCCGCGACACCGTGCCGGCCGGCGCCTCGGCCCTACCAATGCAGCGGCGGCGTGCCGTTGTGGCGGCGGCGGCTGAGGGCGACGGCGGCCATCACGAGGCCGACATGGCTGAAGGCCTGGGGGAAGTTGCCCAGCATCTCGCCGGTCTCGGCATCGACCTCCTCGGCGAGCAGGCCCAGATCGTTGGCGACCGCGACGAGCCGCTCGAAGAGCCCGACCGCCTCTTCCATGCGGCCCTGCAGGGCATAGACCTCGACCAGCCAGAACGAGCAGAGCAGGAAGGTGCCCTCGTGGCCGTCCAGCCCGTCGTGGCCGTCGGTCTGGTAGCGCAGCAGGAACCCGCCCTGCAGAAGCTCGCGCTCGATCGCCGCCACGGTCCCGGTCATGCGCGGGTCGTCCGGCGGCAGGAAACCCACCAGCGGCAGCATCAGGAGGCTCGAATCGACGGTCTCGCTGCCGTAATACTGGGTGAAGCTCCCGAGCCGCGCATTGAAGCCGCGCTCGCAGACGTCGTCGCGGATGCTTTCGGCGATGCCGCGCAGCCGTGCCCGCTCGGCCTCGTCGCCCGCCGCCTCCGCGGCCTTGGCGGCATGGTCGAAGCCCACCCAGGCCATGACCTTGGAATAGACGAAATGCCGGCGCTCGCTGCGGATCTCCCAGATGCCTTCGTCGGGCTCGGTCCAGGCGGTGGCGAGGAACTCCATGATGATCTGGCGGTAGGCCTCCTGGCGCTCGTGGGGCGGCAGGCCGCGCCGGGTGGCGAGCGCGAGCACGTCGGCGACCTCGCCGTAGACGTCGAGCTGGAACTGGTTGGCGGCGGCATTGCCGACCCGCACCGGGCGCGATCCGGCGAAGCCCGGCAGCCAGTCGACCACCCATTCGGTGAGGACCCGCTCGCCGGCGAGCCCGTACATCACCTGCAGCTGCTCAGGCGAGCCCGCCACCGCGCGGATCAGCCAGTCGCGCCAGGCCTGCGCCTCGCGCGTCAGCCCGGTCTCGAGGAACGCCTGCAGGGTGAAGGCGGAATCGCGGAGCCAGCAGAAGCGATAATCCCAGTTGCGCCCGCCGCCGAGGGATTCGGGCAGCGACGTCGTGGCCGCCGCCGCGATGCCGCCGCTGGGGATATAGGTCAGCGCCTTCAGGGTCAGGAGGGATCGGCGCACCGCGGCGCGCCATTCCGGCCGCATGGCCGAGGGCAGCCGGATCCGGTCGGTGAAGGCGTCCCAGTAGGAGCGGGTGGCGGCGAGCGCCTCCTCGGCATCCACGCGGTCCGGGGCCGGGCCGAAGGAATGGCCATGCGTCAGGACGAAGTCCCGGATCTCGCCCGCGGCGACCTCGAAGGTGCCGACGGTATGCAGGTCGTCGCCGTGCAGCTCGACGTCCGTGCGCAGGATGAAGAGGTCCGGGCCCGCGATCGCATGCCATTCGTCCTCCCCGACCCGTTCGACCCAGGGCACGGTGCGGCCGTAGTCGGCACGGATGACGAGGTCGCATTCCATCTCGACCCGCCCGCGCAGGCCCTCGACACGGCGGATGATGGCCGGCGTGCCGTTCAGCATCGCCATGAAGTCGAAGACCCGCGCGGTCCCGCCCTCGACCTCGTGGGTGGTGACCAGGATCACCGTGTCGTCCTCGTAGGCGCGCTCGGTTCTCGCTTTGCCGGTCGGCGCGATCAGCCAGCGGCCGTTGTCGTGGGAGCCCAGGAGGGCGGCGAAGCAGGCCTCGGAATCGAGGCGCGGCCAGCAGAGCCAGTCGATGGAGCCGCCGCGCGAGATCAGGGCGCAGGATCGTCCGTCCGCGATCAGACCGTAATCCGCGATCGATGCCGGCGACGAGCCTCTTCGCATGCGCTGCCCCGTTCCGCGCCGCGCATTCGCTGCGGCCATTCCGGGGACGGAGAACGCGCAAGGCGCTTCGACCCGACCTGATACCCCATCGCCCCCGATTTGCATCGAATTAGCGCATAATACGTGCCGATTTCCAAGGAATGGATCGGATCTTGGTTTATCGCCGCGCGCTTCGTGGCGGATATACCTCGGATGTCTCCGGGCATTCCGGCGGACGATGGAAGGCCCCCGTCGGATCCGCCAGGGAAGAGTTTCCCTTGTCATCTGCCGTGCAACATCCATATACCATCCACATGGATGGAGAATCGCCGTGAACAGCAATGTCAGACCGATCCGCGAGCGAACGCCGGAGAGCGAGAAGATCACCGTCAATCTCGGCTACGTCGATCTCGGCCGCATCGACCTCATGGTGCAGGAGGGCTTCTATTCCAACCGCACCGACTTCATCCGCACCGCGATCCGCGGCCAGCTCGCGCGGCATTCCGAGGAGATGTCGCGATCGGTGGAGCGCCACATGCTCGAGCTCGGCGTGCGCGACTTCACCCGCACGGATCTGGAAGCGGCGCGGGACGCCGGCGAGATCCTGCATGTCAGGGTGCTCGGCCTCGCCCGGATCGCGCCGGACGTAGCGCCCGAGCTCGCCCGCGCGACCATCGGGTCGCTGACCGTGCTCGGTGCCTTGCAGGCGAGCGCGCCGGTCAAGGCCGCCCTCGCCGACCGCCTCCTTTAAAGCCAGGAACGGAGCTCGTCCCATGAGCCAGGAATTCACCGCGGCGATGCGCCGCGCCACGCAGGCCACACGCGCCATGGATGTCGCCGGAGCGACCCGGATCATCGGCGAAGCCCTCGGCATCGGAATCGGCCGCGACACCGGCCTTCCCGCCATGGCCCCGGTCGAGCCCGCAGCTCGGCCCCTCCGCCGGCGGCTGGGCGAGGTCGTTCGGCTGCTCAAGGCCGGCAAGCGGGCGATCCCCGGCCTCGACGGCCGTGCGCTTCCTCTCCCCGAGCGGCCGGTGCCGGAGGGCGCGACCTTCGCCGCCGGGCGTTTCGCCGGGCCCGCCGGAGCGCGCGACTATCGCCTCTATCTTCCGGCCTCGCTGGACGGGGCGGCGCCGCAGGGGCTCGTGCTGATGCTGCACGGCTGCACCCAGACGCCGGAGGATTTCGCCGCCGGGACGGGGATGAACGAGCTCGCCGAGACCAACCGGCTGATCGTCGTCTATCCCTCCCAGACCCGGGCCGAAAACCCCGCAGCCTGCTGGAACTGGTTCCGCCCCGGCGACCAGGGCCGCGAGGCGGGCGAGCCGGCGATCCTCGCGGGCCTTGCCCGCGCGATGGCCGAGGAGCACGGCGTGCCCCCGGGCCGCGTCTTCGCCGCCGGGCTTTCGGCCGGCGGCGCCATGGCGGCGGTGCTCGGCGCCACCTGGCCCGATCTCTTCGCCGCGGTCGGCGTGCATTCGGGGCTCGCCCATGGATCGGCCAGCGACGTCGTCTCGGCCTTCGCGGCGATGCGCGGGGAGGCGGCGCCGCCCCGGGAAGGCACGTCCCCGACCTCCGCCGATGTCATCGTCTTCCACGGCAGCGCCGACCGGACGGTGCACCCTTCGAATGCCGCGCATGTCGCCGGGGCCGCCGGGCGGCCCGCCCGCCGCTCTTCCGGCGTCGCGCCGGGCGGAAGGCGCTACGAGCGGCTGGTGACGGAGCCGGCGCGTACCGGCCCGCGGGTGGAATGCTGGATGGTCGAGGGGGCCGGGCATGCCTGGTCCGGCGGCCGGCCGGAAGGCTCCTACACGGACGCGACGGGACCGGACGCCTCCGCTGAGATGGTCCGCTTCTTCCTCGACCGGCCGAAGCGGGGGCCGGCGCGATGAGTGGCGGTTCGCTCACCTTCGACGCGGTCGCGGAACCGCAGGCCTCGGCCAGGTGGCGCGCCCGCTGGGAGCGATCCTGGCCGGATTATCGCGCCTGGTTCCTCGCCCGGGGCGGCGACGGCGGCCCGTCGCGGGCCGAGGCGGAAGCCGCCCTCGCGCGCCACATGCCCGAGCTCGTGCCGGTGCACCGCCGGCTGACCCGGATCGCCGGCGGCGACGATCTCGCCGCGCGCTTCCTCGCGACCTGGTGCCCCCCGCGCTATCTCGGCGGCTGCTCGGTCGCGGCCGTGACCGGTGAGGACGGCACGCGGCTCCTGCGCAACTACGACCTTTCGCCGGAGCTCAACGAGGGGCTGCTCCTGCGCAGCGAATGGACCGGGCGGCCGGTGATGGGCATGGTCGAGTTCCTCTGGGGCCTGTCGGACGGCGTGAACGGCGCGGGGCTGGCGGCCGCGCTCGCCTATGGCGGCCGCCCCGAAACCGCGGAGGGCTTCGGCGTCACCACGCTCATGCGCTACGTGCTGGAGACCTGCGGCAGCGTTCCCGAGGCGATCGCGGCGCTCCGGCGCATCCCCTCGCACATGGCCTACAACGTGACGCTGGCCGACCGCAGCGGGCGCACCGCCACCCTGGAGCTCTGGCCCGGCGGCGGGCTGGCGCTCTGCCGCCCCGCCATCGCCACCAACCACCAGCGCTCGCGGGATGCCGGCGCCCGGCCCGATCCGGGGCAGAGCCGCGACCGCCGGGCGCATCTCGAGCGCCTGCTGCGGGGCGCTCCCCCGCCCGACCGGCTCGCCGAGGCCTTTCTCGAGCCGCCGCTCTACCGGCGCGACCATGCCGGCGGCTTCGGCACGCTCTTCACCGCCGTCTACGACCCGGCGGCCGGGGCGATGGCGCTGCTCTGGCCGGAGCGGCGCTGGCACCAGGCGCTCGACGCCTTCGAGGAAGGGCGCCGCGTGATCCGCTATGCCGCCGGGCCCGGAGCGGCAGCGGCACCCGCCGGCGGGGCCGAGCTCGCCGCCGCCCTGCAGGCGCTGCGGCCCTGGTTGAGCCGGTCCGGCGCGGCCGCCTTCGACCGCTGGTGCGAGGAGGCCCGCGGCGGCCATTGCGACTGGGCGGCCTTCGGCCGGGCCTTCGCCTGCTGAGGCCGGTTTCGGGGCCCGGGCGACGATCGGCCCTTCTAGACGCGCCGGCAATGGGTTATCGACCCCTCTGGCGCGGCCGGGAGCGACCGGCCGCGAGGAACTAGGGACGGGGCGAGACGATGCAGGCGCATGTGACCCTTGAGCGGCCCGCCGCCGCGCCGGAGCGCCGCCGGTGACGGCCTTCCTCATCCTGCTGCATGTCGCCGCCCAGATCGTGGTGATCATCCGCGCCCTGCTCCGCCCGCACCGCGAGCCGGCCTCGCGCATGGCCTGGGTCATGGTGGTGCTGCTCGCGCCGGTCGTGGGCATCCTCGCCTATATCCTCTTCGGCGAGGTCGACATCGGCCGTCGGCGCACCGAGCGGATCCGCGCGGCGATCGCGAGCCTGCCCGCGCTCCCCGATGTCGACCGGGCGGCGGCGGGGAACCTTCAGCCGCAGCCGTCCGAGCGCTACGACCATCTCTGGCGCGTCGGACGGTCGATCAGCGGGTTCGAACCTATCGGCGGCAATTCCGGCCGGCTCCTGGCCGATTCCAACGCCGCGATCGACGCGCTCGTCGCCGACATCGACGATGCGCGCGACCATGTCCATGTGATCTTCTACATCTGGCTGCCCGACGGGAACGGATGCAAGGTCGCCGCCGCCCTGGCGCGGGCGGCGGCGCGCGGCGTGACCTGCCGCGCCATGGTCGACGATCTCGGGTCGCGGCGGATGGTGAAATCGGAGCATTGGCAGGCCATGGCGGAGGCGGGCGTGAAGGTGGCGCGCGCCCTCCCCATCGGCAGCCTCTTCGCCCATCCGTTCAAGGGTCGCATCGACCTGCGCAACCACCGCAAGATCGCGGTCATCGACAACTGGATCACCTATTGCGGCAGCCAGAACTGCGCGGATCCGGAATTCCGGGTGAAGCCGAGGTTTGCGCCCTGGGTGGATGCGGTCATGCGCTTCGAGGGTCCGATCGCCCGGCAGAACCAGCTTCTCTTCGCCGGCGACTGGCTCGGCCATGTGGACGACGACCTCGCGGCGATCCTCGACGAGCCGCTCGAGGCGCCCGAGCCGGGCTTCTCGGCCCAGGTGATCGGCACCGGCCCGACCATGCGCTATTCGGCGATGCCGGAGATGTTCGAGGCGCTGATGTACAGCGCCCGCGAGACGATGGTGATCACCACCCCCTATTTCGTGCCCGACGAATCGCTGCTCTCCGCGCTCTGCGGCGCGGCGCGGCGGGGGGTGGAAACCCTGCTGATCCTGCCGGCGAAGAACGACAGCTGGATCGTCGCCGCCGCCGCGCGCAGCTATTATTCCGAGATGCTCGCCGCCGGCGTGCGGATCTTCGAGTTCACCGGCGGGCTGCTGCATACCAAGTCGATCACGCTCGACGGCGCGATCACCCTGATCGGCTCGGCCAATATCGACCGGCGCAGCTTCCAGCTGAACTACGAGAACAACGTGCTCCTGCACGACCCCGCGCTGACGGCGGCGATGCGCGCGCGCCAGCAGGAATATCTCGACCGGTCGCTCCCGGTCACCGCCGCCGAGGTGGCGGCCTGGAGCACCCGCCGTCGCCTGCTCAACAACACGATTGCCATGTTCGGGCCGGTGCTCTGACCGGCGAGGGGCGTCCCCATGAGGACAGATGATAACGCTTTGAAATAGCTTAGGAAAAGTGTTAACGGGCCGAGATCCGCGGTCCGATCCCGAAGCATGGCGCTGCCCCGCCGGCGTCATACCCGCCCGCGGCCCGGGTGTCCCCAGCCCGATCGACCCGTGGCGATCGGGCCGCGCCG
>NZ_DAIUBO010000149.1:0-9564 GCF_036846665.1 Amaricoccus sp.
GCGCCGATTTCACCTTGCCCACGCGCTCGGCGATCGCCTGGATGTGGCGGTCCCGGACCACCATGTCGACCTGGTCCCCGGATCCGCGCAACTCGTCGATCCCGTGCTCGGATTCCAGCAATTCGCCCTTGGCCGCGGTCAGGTGGATGAACCCGGTGATCACCGTGCCCTTCAGCCGCACGATGACGGCCTGGGCATGCCCGCCCTCCGAAACGCTGAGACCGCCCTCGACACTTCGGTCCTCGCCGCTGAACGGTGTAATGGAGATGGCGATGGCGGCCTTGCTGTCCGGGCTATAGACCGAAAACAGCTGGCTGCGATCCGGCTGTGCACGCAGATTGTACTTGCCCATCGCTTTCGATAGTAATTTGGCTTCGTCAGACAATTCGGTGACGTTGTAGAAGAACTTGGCTCCCAAGTCTGCGCCAAGATGGTGTGTCGTATGCATATCGACCCCCATGACATCCGCATCGTGGAACGATTAATTATTACACGATTCCCCGTCTGAAGACAATCCGGCGCGCGGAATTCCACTCCGGCAAGGCCGGTTTCGCCGTGCGGCGGGGGTCGGGCCGGGGCCCCCGCCAATCCGCCTCGTCGATCTCCACGTCCATGTCGAGCACGCGCTCGTCCAGCGTCGCGGTCCCTCCGCGGCCCCGAGCATGCGCAGGGTCACCCGCCTGGCCGCGACCTCGGCGATGCGCGATCTGGCCTGGCCGAGCTCGGGATCCCGGCCTTGCGGCTGGTTGACGCTCGGCGGCGCACGGATGCCGCCTTCGAGGATCGCCTGCATCTCTGCGGCCGGATCCGGGGGCAGCAACCCCTTCTCCATCGTGTCGTTGCTGAAGCCCATCGACGGGAGGCCCTGGCCCGGCTTCGGCGAGAGGAGCGCGCTCTGCGGGCCCGGCGTCGGGTTGCCGATGAACGTCGCCAGGATCTCGAAGCGGGCATCCCCGGTCAGGATGCGCGGGCCGAGATCCTTGACCGGGCCGCGTCCGTCGCATGCGACCTAGGTATCGCCGAGGCATGACGCGACTGCCGATGACCGGGCCGGCGTGCCGGGTCAGGTGCCGGGCTGGCGGATGTTGAAGACCATCTCGTGCTCCTGGCGCGTCTCGCCCTCGCCCACCGCGACCTTGTAGCCCGCATCGTCGATATTGTAGCCCTTGGACATCGCGAAGAAGAGCACGGCGCCGAAGGTGGCGAGCCCGAGCGCGATGCAGGTCGCGGCGATCACCGCGATGGAGACGGCGACGATGGCGATGACCGTGGCGTCGTCGACCCCCGCCACCGACGGCCGGGCGAGCGGGGCGATCTCGCCGCCGCGTGCCAGCACCTGGTCGTGGAACTGCTCGGCGAGCGGGCCGGAGATCGCGAGATCCACCGGACCGTCCTGCTCGAAGAGCGCGCGCATCCGCCGGTCGCTGCCCGGATCGGTGACCGAGACCCGGACCGGCGGCGGCTTGCCCTCGGGCGAGGCATAGACCCGCAGCCGGAAGGCGACCTGCCCCATGGGGACCGGGTAGCTCCACCGCACGCGGAGCGAGAGCCGCCCGGTGGCGCCCTGGGCGGGGCGGTTCTCCACCTCGGCGCCGGCGAGCGGCACGGCCTCGGTCAGCGCGAGATCGACGAGCGAGAGGCGCAGCCCCTCCGGGATCTCGACATCGAAGGTCTCGCCGCCGCTCTCCATATGCGGCAGCTGCAGCAATCCCTCCGGCGCGCGGAGGTTCCGCACGACGTCGAGCACGAGACGGTTGCCGTCGGGGCCGGCTTCGGCACCTGCGGGGGCGGCGAGCGCCTGCGCTCCGCCGCCCGCCTCCGCGGGCGAAGCCGCTAGCCGAAAAGCTGCGACAGGAAGGCTTCCGCCTCCTCCCGGCTCGCGCCCGCGGCCATGGCCTCGTTCACCGCCGCCTCGTAGGCCTCCGCCGGTGCGGCCGCTGTCGCCGAGAACGCGCGTCCCCGGGCGCGCCGGCGCGCGAAGGTGGTGGCGGTCTCGCTGGCCTGGCCGTAGACCTCGATCAGGCTGATGATCGGCAGGCCGGCGCTCACCCCGATCTCGAAGCTGTAGCCGATGGGGTTCCTCGCGCCGTCGTAGACCCGGTAGGCGGCCACCGGCACGTCGATGGCGCCGGCATCGAACCATCCGATCGTCCCGATCGAGACCCCGACCATGTAGCCCGTGCCGGACATGAGCTCGGGGCCGCCGTCGATCAGCGTGACCTGGATCGCGCCGCCGATGGAATAGACCGACCCGACGATGCCGGCGCCCGAGCCGTAGAAGCCGATCCGCCGGCCCGGCGCGAAGACGATGCCGCCGCCGGCGCCGGCGCCCGCGCCGAGCGCGCCGCTCCCCGCGAGCCCGACCGCGAGGGTCACGCCGTAGCGGTCGCAGGCGTCGAGGATCGTGCCGACGCGCACGAAGGGCGCGACGAAGACGAAGGCGGGATTGGCCGAGAGCAGGCTGCGGAACGCGGCCTCGATGGCGAAGATGAAGGCCTGCGCCTCCCAGCCCGAGAGCACCGTGGCGCCGGGCAGGTGGATGGTCTCGTCCTCGAACGGCCGGGCGGGCAGGCGGTTGACCCAGCCCCCCTGCCGTCCTTGGGCGCGCGAGAAGGTCCCGACCCGCCCCCGCGCGGTGAAGGTCGCCTGGTCGATCGGCGGGTCGATCGGCAGGAATTCCTCGAAGGTATGGAGCACGTCCGCCGGCAGTTCGTTGATCGTGTCGCGCCCGTGGTCGGTGATCACCGGCGCGGCGGCCTGCACCGTCATGCCGGTGCGCTCGCGGGTGGTGCGGTCGCGCCCGGTCTGCATCAGCCCGCCGCCGGTATGCGCGACGAAGGTATTGGCGAGGAAATGCCCGACCTCATGGGACAGGTTCTCGCCCATGAGCCGCCCGTACATCCGTGCCGCGAGATCCATGTCGCCTGCCGAGAGGCGCCCGGCGGCCGCCTCGGTCTGGACATGGCCGATCTCGGCCCGGGTATCGGCGAAATGGTGGATGAGGCCGCGCGCCAGCGCGTGGCGGTCCATCGGCGCCGGCAGGTCGCCCGGCTCGTGGTTGCGGCCGTGCGAGCGCGCCCCGTAGGGCGTGGGCGTGCCGGTGTCCTGGGTCTCCTCGGGATCCATCACCGTGTCGGCGCCGATCACCTCGGCGTATTGCACCGAAGGAAGCGCCTCGATCCCGCCGGGGAAGGCGGCGTTGTTGGCGACCCCGAGATGCGCGGGCAGCGCCTCGCCGGGGAAGACGAAGCGGATGTTCACGTTGCGATAGAGGTGCCGCATCACCGCCTTCATCTCGTCGACGATCGCCGCCCGCCGCGTGCGCATCCCGATGCCGTCGAAGAAGGCGTCGGTGGTCGGGTGGATGGCGACGAGCACGAATTGCGGCGAGCTCATCCAGTACTTGTTGCTCTCGACGGTGCTGCCGCCGGAATCCTTGACCATGCAGTCGACGGCGAAGGGCCCTGCCGCGGTCGACCGCAGGGTGACGCTGGTGCCGCCGGTGGAATGGGCCGTCGCATTGCCCCCGGTCTCGAAGATGGCGCGGGCCTTGTGGTCGTCGTCGGGGATGTTCCAGCGCACCGAGCCGCCCGAGGGCATGTTCGGCACCCGCACCGAGACCTTGGTCTTGCCGGAGAGGTCGTGGGTGGGATGGCCGAAGGTGCGCTTGGCCACGCTCATGCCACCGGAGCCGGTCTGGTCGATGACGATCCAGGCGCGCTCGAGCGGCCGGGCCCAGCTCAGGGTGCGCAGCATCGGCGCTCCCGGCCCGGCCCCGAGCGGCAGGCCCCCGAGGCTCCCGCGCGTGCGCCGGGTCAGCGGCAGGCCGCCCAGGCTCCCCGGGCGGGCGGAGAGCGAGAAGGCCGAGACCGAGGATATGCCGCCCCCCAGCGCCCAGTCGATCTTGTCGGGGCTGAGCAGCACGCCGCGGTTGAGCGTCGTGCTCTCGCCCGCCACATGCACGCCCATCACTGGGATCGTCTCGGGCATCTCGCCGCCCGAGGATTCGTTGGTGAAATGGGCGAAGACCGGCGAGCCGGAATTGCCGCCGCGGGTCTGGAGATTGTAGTCGACGTTCTCGCCGTTGTTCGAGATCGCGCGGATGCGGTCGATGTCGAGGTGCTGGCGCTGGCTGTCGACTCCGGTGTCGCTGCCGTAGCCGCAGACCGCGATCGGGGTCTCGGCGGAGGGCGAATAGTTGATCAGCTGGAAGAATTCGCCGGCCGGCGGCGGCGTCGTGACGCGCAGCACGCCGAGATCGAAGCCGCGGTCGGTCGCGCCCGAGCTCACCCAGGTGGGATGCGCGGTCCAGTCGGCGGGCGTGAGGTCGAAGCTGTCGAGCCAGGTGGTGGCGTTCTGCTGGCCGACGCGCACGGTGATGCGCGTGGCGGCTTCGGTAGCGCTGCCCGCGGGCGTCTTGTCGAAGAGATTGTGGCCGCAGGTCAGGATCAGGCCGCTGCCGATATAGAAGCCGGTGCCGTGATAGGCGCCGGAGGGAAAGGTCAGGTTCAGCCGGCAGATCGCCGAGAACGGGAAGAACGAGGTGTCCGGCACGCCGACGCGGTAGCTCGCGTTGCGCGCCATGAAGCCGAAGATCTGGCCGATGGCGTCGATCGGATTGGTCGCGTCGATGATCGGCGCCACTTCGCGGAAGGGCCGGGCGAGGCGCGGGCGGGAATAATCAAGCGGCATGGCCATGGCGGGTCCTTTCCTGATGCGACGGTGCGACGGCGGCGGTCATGGCTGGGCCGCCGTCGTGGCGCCGGTAACGGGCTTGTTGGCGCCCGGGTTGGGGGTGTTCTGCTGGATCTGGGCGATCACGCCGGTATCGGCGAAGCGCTCGAGCGGGAAGTAATCGGACTTGAACTGCAGATCGACCTCGCCGGTCAGGTCGGCCGAGACGTCGAGCTCGGATTCGGAATTCTTCTTCGACGAGGAGACATAGGCCACCGAGCTCTTGACCGAGGCCGAGACCGGCGAGAGGAACCAGCCGTATTTCGCCTTGGACTCGGTCCTGGTCTCGAAATCCGAGGCGAATTCGCTGCGGCTGCGGTCGGTGGTGTCGATGCGGAAGCCCATGCCGGCCTTGATGCGGCCGCGGGTGACCACGATCCGGTTCATGCCCATGAGCACCATGGTCGCGAGCGTCTGCTGGCGGCTCTGGGCGATGCGGCGGCGGGCGGCGGGCACGAGGACCTCCTCGATGCTGGAGTCGTCGACGGTGACGTCCTCGGAGAGATTGAGATCCCCGCGGAAGTTCGGCTGGGCGGCATCGCCGGCGTTCGGCGTCGGCACCAGCCGCGGCTGGCCGCCCGAGGTGTCGAGCCGGATGACCTGCGGATAGGCGCCCGCGAGCCAGTCGCGCGCGTTGTTGTCGGTGATGTTGTCGGACATGAACTGGTCGACGGTCTTCGACACGTTGGACAGAAGCTCGGCATAGGCCTCCATCTGCTGGATCGAGGCGTCGACGATGGCCTGGAACGTCCCCTTGATCAGATCCGCGACGAAGGTGGGAAAGGCGATGGCGTTCAGCGTGTCCTCGGTGATCCGCGCCACGTTCGAGGCCGCGACGGGGACGAACTGGCCGTCCTCGCCGGGCTGGAACCCGTCGGCGAGGCTGCGCGCCGCCGGGCGGCCGGAGGCCCGGGCCGGTGCCGCCGCCGGCGTCACGCGGCCCTCGATGATGCGGCGCCCGCGCACCATCGGGCGCTGGCCGAGCTTCTCCGTCTGGCTCCAGTCGTCGTGGATGAGCGCGGCGGTGTAGCCGGCGATCTTCCCCAGATCGCCGGTCATGCGCGCGCGGGTGGCGGAGGGCAGCTGGTAGAAGGCCGGCGCGGCCTCGAGCAGCGCCTTGACCTGGCCGGCGGCGAGGGCCTCCACGGCGGGCGGCGGCGCCATCTCGGCACCCCTCTGCGGTGCGAAGGGGCCGGGAAGCGGGTCGGTCGCAAAGCGGTTCGTCTCGGTCATCCGCCACCTCCCATGCCGATCGCGGCCCGGCCGGCGCCCGCCGCCGCGTCGATCAGGGTCTGGTCGATGGTCGGCGCGGGCTCGGCGCCGTGGGCGGTCATCCGGTCGCTGACGACCTGGGCCGCCGAGGGACCGGTATCGCCGCGCGCGACCATGGTCGCCGAGTGGTTGGGCGTGTTCGCCGCCGGGTTCGGCGTGTTGGAGCGGATCCGCTCGATGCTCTCCGCGCGCGCCAGCCGGTTCAGCGGCAGGTAGTCGGTCTCGAAGGTGAGATCGACCTCGCCCGTCAGATCCGCCTGGACGTTGATGGCGCTGTCGCTGTCGGATTTCTGCGAGCTCACATAGGCGACCGAGGTGCGGGCCGAGAAGGCGACGTAATAGAACCCCGAGACGGTGTTGGAATGGCTGAAGTCGAAGCTCGAGGCCTCCTCGGCATGGGCGCGGTCCGAGGCGTCGATATGGAAGCCCATGGTGGCGCGGAGCCGGCCGTGGCGGATGACGATGCGCTGCAACCCGAGCATGACCATCGAAGAGAGCATCTGGAGCCGGGATTCGGCGAGCCTGCGCCGGGCGGCGGGCACCAGGCGCTCGTTGATCGTCTCCTCGTCGAGCGACCGCACCGGATCGGGCAGGCCGAGCATGCCCTGCATGCCCTCCAGCGCGGCGCTGTCGGCGCCGTCGCCGGTTTCGGTCGGCTCGACGCGCGGCTCGCCGTCGCCGGTCTCGACCCGCATCAGGCCGGGATAGGACTGGACCAGCCAGTCGCGGGCCTGATTGTCGGTGATGTTGTCCTTCATGAATTCGTCGACGCTCTTGGAGACCTGCTCGACCAGGGTCATGAATGCCTCCATCTGCTTGATGGTGGCGCCGATGATCGCGTCGAAGGTGCCATTGATGAGGTCGGCGACGAAGGTCGGGAAGGCGATGGCCCGCAGGGTGGATTGCGTTATCTCCGCCACCCGGCCGGTGGCCGCGGTCTGCAGGTTCGCCTGCGCCGCCTGGGCCCGGGCCAGCGGCGGCCGCAGCGACCGGCTCCGCGCTGCGGGCGGCGTCCCGCCCGACGGCGCCTGCGCCGGCCGGTAGACGGTTTCCTTGCGCACGAGCGGCGTCTGGCCCAGCCGCTTCGACTGCGCCCAGGAATCCCGTACGAGCTCGGCGGCATAGGCGCCGATATGGGTCAGCCGGCGGCGCATGGTGTCGCGATCGCGCTCGGAGAGCCCGTAGAAGCTCGGCGTCTGCGACAGCAGCGCGTCGATCTGGCTCTGCACGAGGCTGACCGTCTCCGGCCGCGGCGTGACGCCGCCAGCCCGCGGCGGGGCGTCATAGGGGGCGGGCAGGGCGTCGGCCAGCCTCATTGCGGCCAGCCTCCCGGCTGCGCGGCCGGCGCGACGCCCGCCGCGTCGAGCCACATCTCCGCCCAGCCCCGGAGCCCGGCTTCGCCGGCGATGGCGTCGATGATCCCCTGCGCTTCGGCGGCCTGAACGGCGGCGAGATGCCGGGCGAGCCAGGTGACGAGCCGCAGGCCGGTCTGGGCCCGGGTGACATGGGCGGCCAGGTCCGGGGTGTCGGTGCCGAGCACGCCGCGCACCACGTCCCATGCGGTGCGGCCCATGAAGAGCGAGGCCAGCCCCGGATGGTTGAGCGCCTCGACCGAGAGGGTGAGCTGATGCGCCAGCCGCTCGGTCACGATGAGGGTATTGCCCTGCATGCGGCTCCCGAGATTGCCGAGCAGCGCCTGCGCCGCCACCGCCGCGCGCATGGCCGCCCCGGAGGGCGCGCCCCAGCCCTGCAGGTCGCGCGCCGAGGCGGAGAGCGCGGAGCAGAGCCGGGCGAAGCGCGGCTCGAACTCGCGGTTCACGGCGGTGTCGCCGAGGTTCGGATCCGCATCGCCGATGCCGAAGGTGCGCGCGAAGATCTGGTTGCGCAGGCCGCGGTTCACCCATTCGTGCCGCATCGCGCCCGCCAGCGTCTCGAGCGCCGCCGCGGCGCCGCGATCGGTGAGGTTGAGGCCGAAGCGATGCTCGGCCAGCTGCTCGGCCACCGCGGGCAGATAGGTGCCCTCGACCTCGGCGGCGAAATAGAGCGAGCCGATGACCTCGAGGTTCGCCCTGGTCACGACGCCGCCCGCCCCGCCGTCGAAGGCGGGCAGGTCCAGGAAGAAGGGGTCGCCCGAGGCCGCCCGGGCGAGCGGCCGACCCGCGGCCGCCCGTGCCCGCCCGAGAAGCCGCGCGATGTGATCGAGCGAGAGGGCGAGCGGGGAGGGTGTCATCGCGCGACCGCGCCTCCTGCGGCGAAGGGCGGCGGCGCCGGCAGGGCCGGGGCGGGCGGCGGCGCGATCGGCTGCACCTGCTGGCTCTGCTGCGGGGTCGGCTGCTGGGCGACCTGGGTCAGCACCGTCTGGTTGGTGCCGAGCATGTCGAGCATCTTCTCCAGCGGGAAATAGTCGGACTTGAACCGCAGGTCGACATTGCCGGTGAGCTTGGTCTTGAGCTGGAGCGAGCTGTCGGATTCGTCGGTCTGGTTCGTCGTGACGTTCGTCTTGACGTTCAGGAAGCTCGAGTCGGTCTCCTTCTCGGTGGAGAAGATCCACCAGCCGTTCTTGCGCTTCTTGTTGTGGCGCTGGTGGTAGTTCTCGTCGAAGGATGTGGCCCGTTCCTGGTTGCGGCGCACGATGTCGCGGGCGTTGAGGTCGAAGACGACCGAGGCCTGGATCTTGCCGTCGGTGACCACGATCCGGTTGATGCCCATCAGCACCATGGTCGCCAGCAGCTTCTGGCGGTCCATGGCGATGACCTTGCGCTGGGCGGGCACCACCTCGGTCTTGACCACCTCCGGGTCGGAGGTGTCGAGGTCGAAGGGCAGCCCGAGGCTCTGCAGGAAGCCGCCCATCTGGTCGGGATCGGCGTCCTGCCGCTGGTTCACCTGCGGCGTGTCGCCCCGCATGTCCGCCTCGAAGAGGTCGGGCTGGCCGTTCACCAGCTGATCCATCGCCTGCTCGCTCGAGACGTTGTCGGCCATGTACTGGTCGACCGTCTTCGCGACGTTGGCGACCATGGTGCTGTAGGCTTCCATCTGCTGGATCGAGGTCTTCACGATGGCGGTGAAGACCCCCTCGATGAGGCCGCCCACGAATCCGGGGAAGTCGACGGCGTCGACCATGCCCTCCATCGTGCTGCCGGCGGCGCCGGTGGCCGAGCCCTGCCAGGCCCCGCCGGCGGTGCCGAAATCCTGCTGGCCACCATCGGGCTGGTTCGGCCGCGCCGGCGGCGCGAAGGGCCGCGCCGGGGCTGCGAGCGCCATGGCGGGATTGCTGATGATCGCCGTCATCGGCAGGCCGGCGGT
This sequence comes from Amaricoccus sp., assembly GCF_036846665.1. Lineage (NCBI taxonomy): Bacteria > Pseudomonadati > Pseudomonadota > Alphaproteobacteria > Rhodobacterales > Paracoccaceae > Amaricoccus > Amaricoccus sp. The sequence goes on from NZ_DAIUBO010000149.1 coordinate 9,310, forward strand.
CTCGCCCCCGGCATCGGCCATGAAACGGGCGACCTTCACGGTGTCATGCGCCACCTGGCGCTGCTGGTCTGGGGGCAGCGCGCGGAACGAGGGCGACCGGCTCAGGGTCTTGCGCACGTTGTCGCGGACGAGCTGCAGCGTATCCTCGCGGCCCCGGTCCCCCGTGCCGTTTCCCGTGCCGTTTCCCGTGCCGTTTCCTATGCCCGAAGTTGCGGTTCGCATCATGGCGGCCCCCTCAGTAGCGGGCGCGGCGGG
>NZ_DAIUBO010000150.1:0-9531 GCF_036846665.1 Amaricoccus sp.
CCGACAGCCACGCCGACGACATCATCCAGACCGTCCGGCAGGAGTTCGGCGAGGGCAACGACTTCTGCCGCAAGATCACCAACGGAGCCAAGAACCCGAAATCCTCGCTCGCCGCCTTCCGCAACGAATACTATCCCCGCATCGCCGTCACCGTGGACATGATCGCCACCGGCACCGATGTCCGCCCCCTCGAATGCCTTCTGTTCATGCGCGACGTGAAATCGCGCAACTACTTCGAGCAGATGAAGGGCCGCGGCACCCGCGTGATCCAGCCCGATGACCTGCGCAAGGTCACGCCCTCGGCCCAGGCCAAGACCCATTACGTCATCGTCGATGCCGTGGGCGTCACCCGCTCCTGCAAGACCGACAGCCAGCCGCTCGACACCAAACCCTCGATCCCCTTCAAGGACCTCGCCATGGGCCTGATGATGGGCGACCGGTCTGAGGATACGGTCAGCTCGCTGGCCGCCCGCCTGTCGCGCCTCGACAATCGCCTCGACCACACCGATCAGGCCCGCATCCGCGACGAAGCGGGCAAGCCGCTCACTGCCATCGTCCGCGACCTCTTCGATGCCATCGACCCCGACAAGGTCGAAGCCGATGCCAAGGCCGCCGGCCACCCTGAGCCCGACGACGCCGCCATGCAAGCCGCCCGCGACGCCCGCGTCCGTCAGGCCGCCAATGTCTTCACCGGCCCGCTGATCACCCTGATCGACACGATCCGCCGCGACACCGAACAGACCATCGACCATGACAACCTCGACACGCTGCTGCGCGCCGAATGGGCGGGCGACGTGGCCGAGAACGCGCGCGCCATCGCGGATGAGTTCGAGACCTACCTGAACGACAACCGCGACCGGATCGAGGCACTGGCGATCTGGTTCGGCACCCCCGCCCGCCGCGCCCCGGTGACCGAAGCCATGGTGCGCGAGGTGCTGGCGCGCCTGGCCGAGGATCGCCCGCGCCTGGCCCCGCTCATGGTCTGGCGCGCCTATGCCCATCTGGATGACTACCGTGGCACCGCGCCCCTCAACGACCTGACCGCACTGGTGGCGCTGGTCCGCCGCGCCGTGGGACTTGACGAAACCCTGACCCCACACGCCGACCGGGTGCGGCGCGACTTCCAGAACTGGATCCTGAAGCGCCACGCCGGGGCGGGCGAGAAGTTCACCGAAGACCAGATGGCCTGGCTGCGCATGATCCGCGACCACCTTGCTACCTCGCTCACCATCGAGCGAACCGATCTGGACTTCGCCCCCTTCGACGGGCAGGGCGGGCTGGGGCGGATGTATGCGCTGTTCGGCGAGGGGATGGACGCGGTGATGACCGAGATGAATGAGGCGCTCTCGGCATGACGGACCTGCCGCCCGGATGGGTAACCGCCAAGATTGGCGATTTGCTCTACGGCATCACGGCCGGAAAGAACCTGAAATGCGAGGAGCGCCCACCCCAATCGCATGAGCGCGGCGTCATTAAGGTGAGCGCCGTGACATGGGGAACGTTCGATGCGTCACAGTCCAAAACGCTGCCGAGCAGTTTCGTGCCAGCACCGGATACCGTCATCAGGACCGGTGACTTTCTGTTCTCGCGGGCAAACACGCTGGAGCTGGTCGGCGCTGTTGTGATCGTCAAAGACGACCACCCCAACCTTTTCCTCAGCGACAAGGTGCTGAGACTGGACTTTCCGACGGAACTGAAACCGTGGCTGCTTGTCTATCTGCGCAGCGTCGAGGGCCGACGCAGGTTGAGCGCGGTGTCGTCCGGCAATCAGATGTCGATGAGGAACATCGGGCAAAATTCCCTCCAGTCCGTCTCGGTGCCGCTGCCCCCCCTCAACGAGCAACGCCGCATCGTCGAGCGGATCGAGGCGATGTTCGATCAAATCGACCGGGGCGTCGACAGCCTGCGCAAGGCGAGAGCCACCCTCGGCCTCTACCGTCAGTCCCTGCTGAAATCCGCCTTCGACGGCCGCCTCACCGCCGACTGGCGCGCCCGGAACGCCGACAAGCTGGAACCCCCCGCCGCCCTTCTGTCCCGCATCCGCAACGAACGCGACACCCGCTACAAGACCGCCCTCGACACCTGGCAAGCCGCCCTCACCGAATGGCGCGCGGCTGGCGAGAAGGGCCGGAAACCGGCGAAGCCGAAGCGGCCAGACGATATCCGGGGCGAGTTCAGCCTGTCTCCTGACATTGAGGCGACCATCCCCGCATCGTGGCTCTGGCTTCCGATGTCCGACCTCGGTCTGACAACGGGAGGACTGACGAAGAACCAGAAGCGCAACGCACTGCCGATGAAGGCGAAATACCTGCGCGTTGCGAATGTCTACGCGAACCGGCTCGCACTCGACGAGATCATGGAGATTGGCGTCACTGCGGAGGAGTTGGACAAGACGAAGCTAGAAACTGGAGATCTGTTGTTTGTCGAGGGCAACGGCTCGATCGATCAGATCGGACGTGTTGCCGTTTGGGACAGCCGCATAGCCGACATGACCCACCAGAACCACCTCATCCGGTTTCGGACCGACGGTGTGCTGACGTCGCGCTATGCCTTGTATTTCATGATGTCTCCGATGGGCCGGAAGCTGATCACCGCGCAGGCAAGCTCGACCTCGGGCCTTCACACGCTCAGCATTTCCAAAGTCGAGGGATTGCCCGTTCCCTTGTGCTCCGCCAGCGAACAAGCCGAGATCGTCAGCATCCTCGACGCCCGCCTCGAGGCCGCCGATACGCTGGAAGCCGAGATCGACGCCGCCCTCACCCGCGCCGAGGCCATGCGCCAGTCGATCCTGAAACAGGCCTTTTCCGGCCGCCTCGTCCCCCAGGACCCCACCGACGAACCCGCCACCGCCCTGCTAGAGCGCATCCGCACCGAGCGCGCCAACGTATCGGCAGCCCCGAGGCGGAGGGCACGTGCATGACGAACTTCCAGCGGGTCGGGGCCATAAGCAACGCCCATGTCGGGCAAGAGCTGGAAGACATCGCAGCCAAAGTGCTCGCTGAACGCGGAATCATTGTCGGCCCACGGTACAAGGTAACCCTCGGCGTCGGCGACATCAAACGCTCCCATATCTTTGACCTTGGGTCCGAAAGCCCAAGGGTGCTGATCGAATGCAAGGCCCATACCTGGACTTCCGGCGGCAACTCCCCCTCAGCAAAGCTGATCAACTGGGCCGAGGCGATGTTCTACTTTCACCTGACCCCCAACTACCGCCGCATTTTCTTCGTCCAACGAAGCCTGAAGCCCAAAACCGGCGAAAGCCTGCTAGCCTATTTCCTGCGAACCCGCCCCCATCTCGTGCCGCCCGGTGTCGAGTTCTGGGAATATGACTTTGCCACCCGGACTGTTGAGGAAAGGCTGTGCGATGGATGCTGATGACAGCACGATCGAAAAGATTCTCAAGTATGCACGTCGGTTCATGGTGCCGCTGTATCAACGGAAGTATGAATGGGACGATGATCGGCTAATTCCATTCTGGGAAGATATTGAAGCGAAGGCCATCGAGACGCTCTCTGGTGACAACAGATTTCAGCATTATATGGGGGCGTTGATCATCTCTCCGATCAAGGCTGCGTCCCAGTTCAGCACTACTCCGAAGTATCAGGTCGTTGACGGACAGCAACGGCTGACCTCCTTCCAATTGTTCCTCGCAGCGTTGCGTCGTGTTGCAGAGGAGCGAGGGTCAACGCATCTGGCTGAACAGATCGAAAACTATCTGTTCAATCCCTTGATGAAGAACGACGACGCCCCCGCCAAATACAAGCTGATGCCGACGCCACATGATCGGGAAGTTTTTCAGGACATGCTGGAGATGAGCTACTCCGCCATTCGGGCCAAGTATGGTGCGGAGTGGTGGGGGCATTCGGTCAAGAAGAAAACCCAGTTTCGGTCCCTTCGGGCCTATGTGGTCTTCCGGCACAAGATTACCAGATTTGCGCTCTACGGCTCGGTAGACCTGACTTCCGACGATGATGACCTTTCAGACGAGACCAAGGGCGAAACGGATGAGAACGATACCGAGGAGGCAATCGCTGAACGGCTGGAGGCTCTTCTGACGGCATTGCTGCACCGGTTGAAACTGGTGGTGATCGAACTCGGCGAAGATGACGATGCCCAAGTGATCTTCGAGACGCTGAACTCCAAGGGTAAGCCGCTGCAAGCGATGGACCTGGTCCGCAACAACATCTTCCATCGGGCGGAGAAAGAAGAAGGGGGGTCAGTCGACGAACTTTACGCCAAACTGTGGGACCCCTTCGACCACTGGTGGTGGAGGGAACCCGCTCCGAACGCCCGTCCAACCCGGCCCCGGATCGACCACTTCCTGTCGCATGTCCTGACGGCCGAAACCGGTGGGATGATCTCGATGCGAGAGCTCTATGCCGAATATCGATCCTATGCGGTTGTGAAGGGAACCCCACGATTTGCGAAGGTCGAGGATGAACTGAAGGTCCTTCAGCATCATGCCCCGATCTATGAAACGCTTGAAGGACGCAAGTCGGCTGATCCCGATATCGCATGGTTGGGTGAGAAGCTTCGAGCGTGGCAGGTGACCACAGCCTATCCAGTCGCCATGCAGTTGCTTGCTCCAGAAGTTTTGCCCGAAGACAGGAAACAGATCTGTCGGTTGATTTATTCATACTTGGTGCGTCGGGCACTTTGCGGGCTGTCAGCCAAGAATCTGAACAAGGTCTTCCAGTCCATCGCCGAAGTATTCGCAAATGGACCAACCACTTCCGAGACCTTAAGAGGGTTCTTCGCTTCCCGACCGGGGTCGAGCATCAAGTTTCCATCTGATTCCGACTTCACGCAAGGTATCCTGGAAAAACCTGCTTACTCCTTGGCTCAAGGCAACAGGATCAAGGACATTCTTTGGGAGCTGGAAATGGCTAGCCGCCCGAAATTTGCTGAAGCGTCACCAATGCCCACAAATCTGTGGGTTGAACATGTGTTGCCAGAGTCTTGGACGGCAGATTGGCCATATGAAGATGGTTCGCTTCTGCAAAGGTTCTCTGATGACCCGCGGGTAATTGCGAGAGAGTCCCTAAAGCACAGCTTGGGCAACTTAACGCTCGTGAGCACTGGGCTAAACATTTCAGCCGGCAACAAGGGCTTCGTCGAAAAGAAGAGCAAGTATGAAGAGCATGCATCCTTGTTCATGATGAAGTGGTTCTTGAAGAAAGACAAATGGACAGAAAATGAAATACGTGAGCGGGGCCAATACTTTGCCAAACTGGCAGTTGGTATATGGCCGGGCTTGTAAACTGTTCAGCCAAATCGATTAGGAAAAGAACCGACACATGAGAACCGCACCAATTGTCCAGAAAGTCTGGAGCTTCTGCACAACGCTGCGCGACGACGGCGTCGGCTATGGCGACTATCTGGAACAGCTGACCTACCTGATCTTCCTGAAGATGGCCGACGAATACGCCCGGCCGCCCTACAGCCGCAATGTCGGCATCCCGCCGGGCTGGGACTGGACTAGCCTGACCACCCGCCGCGGCGCCGACCTCGAGGCCCACTATGTCCTGCTCCTCCGCAAGCTTGGCGAGCAGCGGGGCATGCTGGGCCAGATCTTCACCAAGGCGCAGAACAAGATCACCGACCCCGCCAAGCTGTTCCGCCTCATCGACATGGTGGACGGCACGCAATGGGTGATGCTGGGCTCGGACGTGAAAGGCGACATCTACGAGGGCCTGCTGGAGCGCAACGCCGAGGACACGAAGTCCGGAGCGGGCCAGTATTTCACCCCGCGCGCCCTGATCCGCGCGATGGTCGAATGCCTCCGCCCCCAGCCCGGCAAAACCATCGCCGATCCGGCCTGCGGAACGGGCGGGTTCTTCCTGGCCGCCCACGATTTCCTGACCGGCTTTCCGCTGGACCGCGAGGAGAAGGCATTCCTGAAGCACGCGACGTTCCACGGCAACGAGATCGTCGCGGGGACACGGCGGCTGTGCCTGATGAACATGTTCCTGCACGGGATCGGCGAGATGACCGGCGAAACGCTGGTCTCACCCACCGATGCGCTGATCTCGCCGCCGTCGCGGACCTTCGACTACGTTCTGGCGAACCCGCCATTCGGCAAGAAGAGCTCGATGAGCTTCACCAACGCCGAAGGCGAGCAGGAAACGGAAGAGCTGACCTACAACCGTCAGGACTTCTGGGCGACGACCTCGAACAAGCAGCTGAACTTCGTCCAGCACATCCGCACGATGCTGAAGACCACAGGACGCGCGGCGGTGGTTGTCCCCGACAATGTGCTGTTCGAGGGAGGCGCGGGCGAGGTGATCCGGCGCAAGCTTCTACAGAACACCGACCTGCACACGATCCTGCGCCTGCCAACGGGCATCTTCTATGCCCAAGGGGTCAAGGCCAACGTGATCTTCTTCGACAACCGCGCGGCCAGCCCTGACCCGCAGACTTTGCAGGTTTGGTACTACGACTATCGCACCAACGTTCACCACACGCTGAAGCAGAAGCCCCTGACTTACGGGCATCTTGAGGACTTCGTCGCCTGCTACCATTCGGAGAACCGCCATGAGCGGCAGGCGACCTGGACTCCCGAGACGCCTGACGGCCGTTGGCGCGCTTATTCCCGAGAAGAACTGGAGCAGAGGGACAAGGCCAGCCTCGACGTCTTCTGGCTGCGTGACGCGTCGATGACCGACCTCGAGAATCTCCCCGAACCCGACGTCCTCGCCGAGGAGATCATGGAGAATCTCCGGGCGGCCCTTGGCAGTTTCGAGAGCGTGATCGACGTGTAACGCCCACATCCAAGCGCCTGCCTCTGCGCGCCTCAGCCCTACTACGCCCTCACGGCTGTTGCCCCACGCCTAAATGCCGTCTTCTTGATCGGTCCCGTGATCCAACGCGGGGCCGTTCATGTCTGTCACCACCCTCCATCCTGACGCTTCGACCCGCGGTGCGCGGATGTTGCGCACGGCGCTGGGAGCGGACGTTGCCGCCTGGCTCGAGGACGCCACTGTCGTCGAGGTGATGCTCAATCCGGACGGGCGGCTCTGGGTCGACCGTCTGGCTGAGGGGCTTTGCGACACGGGCGCGCGGCTGTCGGCGGCGGACGGTGAGCGCATTATCCGGCTGGTGGCGCATCATGTTGGCGCCGAGGTGCATGCCGGGGCGCCGCGGGTGTCGGCGGAACTTCCGGGTACGGGCGAGCGGTTCGAGGGGCTCTTGCCCCCGGTCGTCGCGGCCCCGGCCTTCGCCATCCGCAAGCCGGCCGTCGCGGTGTTCACGCTGCAGGACTACGTCGCCGCCGGGATCATGACGGCCGCGGCTGCGATTGCCTTGCGCGATGCCGTCGCCGGGCGGGCCAATATCCTCGTCGCCGGCGGGACCTCGACCGGCAAGACGACGCTGACCAATGCGCTGCTGGCCGAAGTCGCGCGGACCTCCGACCGCGTCGTGCTGATCGAGGACACCCGCGAGCTGCAGTGCCTGACGCCGAACCTCGTCGCGCTGCGTACCAAGGACGGCGTCGCGACGCTCTCGGACCTCGTCCGCTCCTCGCTGCGCCTGCGCCCTGACCGCATCCCCATCGGCGAGGTGCGCGGGGCCGAGTCGCTGGACTTGCTGAAGGCCTGGGGCACCGGCCATCCCGGCGGGATCGGGACGATCCATGCAGGCTCGGCTATCGGCGCGCTGCGCCGGATGGAGCAGCTGATCCAGGAGGCCGTGGTCACCGTGCCGCGCGCCCTGATCGCCGAGACCATCGATCTGATCGCCGTCCTGTCAGGGCGCGGGGCCGAGCGGCGGCTCATCGAACTCGCCCGGGTCACCGGGCTGACGCCCGCGGGCGATTACGCCCTCGAAGTCCTCCTTACCCCCCAGACCGGAGACGCCCCATGATCCCACGCCTTTCCTCGCGCGCCGCAGCTGGCGCCGCCATCCTCGCTACCGCCACCGTCCTTCTGCCCGACATGGCCCTCGCCGCCGGGTCGGGCATGCCCTGGGAGGCGCCGCTGCAGACCATCCTCGAGTCGATCGAGGGCCCGGTCGCCAAGATCGTCGCGGTGATCATCATCATCGTCACCGGCCTGACGCTTGCTTTCGGCGACACCGGCGGTGGGTTCCGGCGGCTGGTGCAGATCGTCTTCGGCCTCTCCATCGCCTTCGCGGCCTCGAGCTTCTTCCTGTCGTTCTTCTCCTTCGGCGGCGGGGCGCTGATCTGATGGAGCACCCGACCGACATCCCCGGCTTCCACGCCCCCGTCCACCGCGCGCTGAGCGAGCCGATCCTGCTCGCGGGCGCGCCGCGCACCATCGCCATCGCCAACGGCACGCTCGCCGCCGCCATCGGACTGGGGCTTCGGCTCTGGCTCGTGGGGCTGGCCTTCTGGCTGATCGGCCATCTGCTGGCCGTCTGGGCCGCGAAGCGCGACGCACAGATCGCCGAGGTGGCGCGGCGGCACCTGCGCTATCCCGCCTGGTTCGGGGTGTAGGCCCATGCTGCGCCTTGCCGAGTATCGCACCCGACCTGCCGCGCTCGCGGATTTCCTGCCCTGGGCGGCACTGGTCGCTCCCGGCGTGATCCTGAACAAGGACGGCAGCCTCCAGCGCAGCGCCCGGTTCCGCGGACCCGATCTCGATTCCGCTACCCCCGCCGAACTGGTCGCCACCTCCGCGCGGCTGAACGCGGCGCTCCGGCGGCTGGGCTCCGGCTGGGCCGTCTTCGTCGAAGCGCAGCGAATGCCCGCGCAGGACTACCCGGCCTCGGACTTCCCCGATCCGGTTTCGGCGCTGGTCGATGCAGAGCGGCGGGCGCAGTTCGAAGAGGCTGATGCGCATTTCGAGAGCGCGTACTTTCTGACGCTGGCCTGGATGCCGCCCGCCGACGAGGCACGCCGCGCCGGGGGCTGGCTGATCGAGAACGCGCGAGCACAGGGTACCGATGCGGCCGAACTTCTCGCCAGCTTCACCGGCCGCACTGACCGCTTCCTCGACCTGCTCGAGGGCTTCATGCCCGAGGCGGAATGGCTGTCGGATGGGGAGACGCTGACTTACCTGCACTCGACCATCTCGACACGCCGCCAGCGCGTGCGGGTGCCCGAGGTGCCGATGCATCTCGACGCGGTGCTGGCCGACGAGCCGCTCCTCGGCGGGCTCGCGCCCCGGTTGGGGGACATGAACCTGCGCACGCTGACTATCCTCGGCCTGCCCAGTTCCACCTGGCCGGGTCTGCTTGATGAGTTGAATGGCCAGGCCTTCGAGTATCGCTGGTGCACCCGGGCGATCTGTCTCGACAAGATGGATGCGGCCCGCCTCTTCACCCGCATCCGCCGCCAGTGGTTTGCCAAGCGCAAGTCGGTGGCGGCCATCCTGAAGGAGGTGATGACCAACGAGGCCTCGACGCTGCTCGACAGCGACGCGGCCAACAAGGCGGCGGACGCCGACGAGGCGTTGCAGGAACTCGGCGCCGATGTGGCGGGGGCGGCCTATGTCACCCCCCCAAATAAGGGGTGGGGGGAGGGTCCCCCCCCGGCCCGGGGCCAACTGAAAGGCGCCCCGAAAGGCGGCC
>NZ_DAIUBO010000151.1:0-9473 GCF_036846665.1 Amaricoccus sp.
CGGACGCACCGTCGGCGCAGGCGTCGTCTCCAAGATCATCGAATAACGCCGAAGGCAGTCTTGCGGCCGGGGCAGGGGTCCCGGCCGCGCATGGTTTCAACTGAAAGCGCGAAGGGCCTGAGAAAAATGCAAGGTCAGAACATCCGCATCCGGCTCAAGGCCTTCGACTACCGGGTGCTCGACGCCAGCACCGCGGAGATCGTCAATACCGCCAAGCGCACCGGCGCCCGGGTCCGCGGCCCGATCCCGCTGCCGAACAAGATCGAGAAATTCACCGTGCTGCGCGGGCCGCACATCGACAAGAAGAGCCGCGAGCAGTTCGAGATCCGCACCCACAAGCGGCTGCTCGACATCGTGGACCCGACGCCCCAGACCGTGGACGCGCTGATGAAGCTCGATCTGGCCGCAGGCGTCGACGTCGAAATCAAGCTCTGAGGGAAGCGAAAGCGATGCGTTCCGGAGTGATTGCGAAAAAGCTGGGGATGACCCGGCTGTTCATGGAGGACGGGCGGCAGGTGCCGGTCACGGTCCTCCAGATGGAAAACGTGCAGGTTGTCGCCCAGCGCACCGGCGAGCGGGACGGCTATTCCGCCGTGCAGCTCGGCGCCGGCGCGGCCAAGGCCAAGCGGACCACCCAGGCGATGCGCGGGCATTTCGCCGCCGCCAAGGTCGAGCCCAAGCGCAAGCTGGCCGAGTTCCGGGTTTCCCCCGAGAACCTGATCGAGGTCGGCGAGGAGATCACCGCGGACCATTATTTCGCGGGCCAGTTCGTCGACGTGGCGGGCACCTCGATCGGCAAGGGTTTCGCCGGCGGCATGAAGCGGCACAATTTCGGCGGGCTCCGCGCCTCGCACGGCGTGTCGATCAGCCACCGCAGCCACGGCTCGACCGGCCAGTGCCAGGACCCGGGCAAGGTCTTCAAGGGCAAGAAGATGGCCGGCCACATGGGCGCGGTGCGGGTGACCACGCAGAACCTGCAGGTGGTGCGCACCGATGCCGAGCGCGGGCTGATCATGGTCAAGGGCGCGGTTCCCGGCTCCAAGGGCGGCTGGGTGACGATCAAGGATGCGGCCAAGAAGGCGGTTCCGGAGAACGTGATCCTGCCGGCCGCGCTGCGCTCCGCGGCTGCGGCTGCGGCGGCGGCCGCCGCGGCGGCGGCCGAGGAAGCGGCAGCCGCCGAGGCGGAGGCGCTCAAGGCGCAGCAGGCAGCCGAGCAGGCCGCCATCGAGGCGGCCGAGGCCAGCGCTGCGGCGGAGAAGGAAGCCGGGGGCGACACGGGCGCCGAGGGCGAGGGGAGCGACGAGAAATGAAGCTGGACGTGATCAAGCTGGACGCGAGCCCCGCGGGGTCGATCGAGCTGGACGAATCCGTCTTCGGGCTCGAGCCGCGCGCCGACATCCTGCACCGCGTGGTGCGCTGGCAGCTCGCCAAGCGCCAGGCGGGCACGCATTCGACGCTCGGCAAGTCCGACGTCAGCTATTCGACCAAGAAGATCTATCGCCAGAAGGGCACCGGCGGCGCCCGGCACGGCTCGCGCAAGGCGCCGACCTTCCGCAAGGGCGGCACCTACAAGGGGCCGGTCCCGCGCAGCCATGCCCATGACCTGACCAAGAAGTTCCGCGCGCTCGGGCTGCGCCACGCGCTCTCTGCCAAGGCCGAGGCCGGGCAGATCGTCGTGCTCGAGGCCGCGGAGATGGCCGAGGGCAAGACCAGGCTGCTGGCGCAGGCGATCAAGGGGCTCGGCTGGAAGCGCACGCTGGTCATCGACGGCGCCGCGGTGGACGAGAACTTCGCCCGGGCGGCGCGCAACATCGAGGGGCTCGACGTGCTGCCGTCGATCGGCGCGAATGTCTACGACATCCTTCGCCGCGACACGCTCGTGCTGACCAGGGCCGCCGTGGAAGCGCTGGAGGCGCGACTGAAATGAGCGTGAAACCCGAGCTTTACGACGTGATCCGCAAGCCCATCATCACCGAGAAGGCCACCATGGCCTCCGAGGCCGGCGCGGTGGTGTTCGAGGTGGGCGTGGACACGACCAAGCCGCAGATCAAGGAAGCGGTCGAGGCGCTCTTCAACGTCAAGGTGAAGGCGGTCAACACCGTGCTGACCAAGGGCAAGGTGAAGAAGTTCCGCGGCCGTCCCGGCAAGCGGCGCGACGTGAAGAAGGCCTATGTGACGCTGGTGGAAGGTAACACCATCGACGTGACCACCGGGCTCTGAGACAAAGCAAACGGAAGACAGCAAGTCATGGCGTTAAAATCCTACAAGCCGACGACGCCGGGCCAGCGCGGGCTGGTTCTGATCGACCGTTCGGAACTCTGGAAAGGCCGCCCGGTCAAGTCCCTCACCGAGGGCCTGACCGGCATGGGCGGGCGGAACAATACCGGACGGATCACCATGCGCCGCCGCGGCGGCGGGGTGAAGCGGCTCTATCGCATCGTCGATTTCAAGCGCGCGAAGCGCGACGTGCCGGCGCGGGTGATCCGCATCGAATACGATCCCAACCGGACCGCCTTCATCGCGCTCATCGGCTATGCAGACGGCGAGCAGGCCTATATCCTGGCGCCGCAGCGGCTGGCGGTGGGCGACGCGGTGGTGTCCTCGGCCAAGGCCGACATCAAGCCCGGCAATGCCATGCCCTTCAACGCGATGCCGATCGGCACGATCGTACACAACGTCGAGATGAAGCCCGGCAAGGGCGGCCAGATTGCGCGGGCGGCGGGCACCTATGCCCAGTTCGTCGGGCGCGACGGCGGCTATGCTCAGATCCGGCTCTCCTCGGGCGAGCTGCGGCTTGTGCGCCAGGAATGCATGGCCACGGTCGGCGCGGTCTCGAACCCGGACAATTCGAACCAGAACTTTGGCAAGGCGGGGCGGATGCGGCTCAAGGGCCATAGGCCCAAGGTCCGCGGCGTGGTGATGAACCCGATCGACCACCCGCACGGCGGCGGCGAGGGTCGCACCTCCGGCGGCCGGCACCCGGTGACCCCCTGGGGCAAGCCGACCAAGGGTGCGCGCACGCGGTCGAACAAGGCGACGGGCAAGTTCATCCTGCGCTCCCGCCACCAGAAGAAGAACAAGCGGTAAGGAGGCCGAAACATGGCACGTTCCGTCTGGAAAGGCCCCTTCGTCGATTCCTTCGTCCTCAAGAAGGCCGAGAAGGTTCGCGAATCGGGCCGCAACGAAGTCATCAGGATCTGGTCGCGGCGCTCGACGATCCTGCCGCAGTTCGTCGGCCTGACCTTCGGCGTCTACAACGGCAAGAAGCACATCCCCGTCAGCGTCACCGAGGAAATGATCGGCCAGAAGTTCGGCGAATACAGCCCGACGCGGACCTATTACGGGCATGCGGCCGACAAGAAAGCGAAGCGGAAGTAGGCCATGAGCAAGGAAAAGAACCCTCGCCGCGTGGCGGACAACGAAGCAATGGCGGTCAGCCGGATGCTGCGCACCAGCCCGCAGAAGCTCAATCTCGTCGCGGCGATGATCCGCAACAAGCCGGTCGGCAAGGCGCTGAGCGACCTCACGTTTTCGCGCAAGCGCGTCTCCGAGGACGTGCTGAAGACGCTGCAGTCGGCGATCGCCAATGCCGAGAACAACCACGGGCTCGACGTGGACGACCTGGTGGTCGCCGAGGCCTATGTGGGCAAGAACATGGTGCTGAAGCGCGGCCGTCCCCGGGCGCGCGGGCGCTTCGGCAGGATCCTGAAGCCGTTCAGCCAGGTGACGATCAAGGTGCGGCAGGTAGCGGCAGAGGAGACGGCCTGATGGGACAGAAGATCAATCCGGTCGGGCTGCGGCTGCAGGTGAACCGCACGTGGGACAGCCGCTGGTTCGCCGACGGTGACGAATACGGCCGGCTGCTGCACGAGGATCTGGCGATCCGCGACTATATCCGCAAGCACGCTTCCCAGGCCGGCATCAGCCGGGTTGTGATCGAGCGGCCGCACAAGAAGTGCCGGGTGACCATCCATGCCGCGCGGCCGGGCGTGATCATCGGCAAGAAGGGCGCGGACATCGAGGAGCTGCGCAAGAAGCTCGCGAAGCTGACGCCCTCGGAGCTGCATCTCAACATCGTCGAGGTGCGCAAGCCCGAGATCGACGCCGCGCTCGTGGCCGAGAACGTCGCGCAGCAGCTCGAGCGGCGGGTGAGCTTCCGCCGCGCTATGAAGCGCGCGGTGCAGAACGCCATGCGCATGGGCGCGCTCGGCATCCGGATCAATGTCGGCGGCCGCCTCGGCGGCGCCGAGATCGCCCGGGTGGAATGGTATCGCGAGGGCCGGGTGCCGCTGCACACGCTGCGCGCGGACATCGACTATGCGCTGGCCGAGGCCAAGACCGCCTACGGGATCATCGGGATCAAGGTCTGGATCTTCCGGGGCGAGATCCTCGAGCACGACCCGCAGGCGCGCGACCGGCGCCAGTCCGAACTGCAGGAAGGCGGGGGAATGCGGCCGCAGCGCGCGCGCTGAACGGCCTGACCCGTCGGGAGAGAGAATATGCTGTCACCAAAGCGCACGAAATTCCGCAAGCAGTTCAAGGGCCGCATCCATGGGGAGGCCAAGGGCGGCGCGGAGCTGAACTTCGGGCATTACGGGCTGAAGGCCACCGAGCCGGAGCGCATCACCGCGCGCCAGATCGAGGCCGCGCGGCGGGCGCTGACCCGCCACATGAAGCGCCAGGGCCGGGTCTGGATCCGCATCTTCCCCGACGTGCCGGTCTCCAAGAAGCCGACCGAGGTGCGCATGGGCAAGGGCAAGGGCTCGGTCGAGTTCTGGGCCGCCAAGGTCAAGCCGGGCCGGGTCATGTTCGAGATTGACGGTGTCGACGAGGTTGTGGCAAAGGAAGCGCTGCGATTGGCGGCGATGAAGCTGCCGATCAAGTGCCGATTCGTCACGCGCGAAGACTGGTGAGGGCGGCGCCCCTGAGACAGGGGCGGCGCTCGTTGCGATTGGAACAGCGTCGGGGCATGCCCCGATAGCTTCTGATGAAGGGAATGGGGCCATGAAAGCGGCCGAACTGCGGGACAAGACTCCCGACCAGCTGCGCGAACAGCTCGCGGCGCTGAAGAAGGAGGCCTTCAACCTGCGATTCCAGCAGGCCACGGGCCAGCTCGAGAACACCTCCCGGATGCAGGCGGTCCGCCGCGATGCCGCCCGGGTCAAGACCGTGATGAATGCCAAGGCCGCCGCTGCGGCAGGGGAGGCCTGAGATGCCCAAGCGGATCCTCACCGGCACCGTGACCAGCGACAAGAACGAGCAGACCGTCACCGTGCTCGTGGAACGGCGGTTCACCCATCCGGTGATGAAGAAGACCGTGCGCCGGTCCAAGAAGTATCGCGCCCATGACCCGCTCAACGCGTTCAAGGTCGGCGATACCGTGCGCATCCAGGAATGCGCGCCGATCTCGAAGAACAAGCGCTGGGAAGTGATGGCGGAGAGCGCGGAAGCGTAGATCGCCACCAGCATCGTCGAAACCGCGGGACGGGGTCCCGCAGGTCGGGAGTAACGATACATGATCCAGATGCAGACCAATCTGGATGTCGCTGACAATTCCGGCGCCCGCCGGGTTCAGTGCATCAAGGTCCTGGGCGGCTCCAAGCGGAAATACGCCTCCGTCGGCGACATCATCGTGGTGTCGGTCAAGGAGGCGATCCCGCGCGGCCGCGTCAAGAAGGGCGACGTGCGCAAGGCCGTCGTGGTGCGCACCGCCAAGGAAGTGCGCCGCGAGGACGGCACCGCGATCCGCTTCGACCGCAACGCCGCGGTGATCCTCACCAACCAGAACGAGCCGGTCGGCACCCGCATCTTCGGGCCGGTGGTGCGCGAGCTGCGCGGCAAGAACTTCATGAAGATCATCTCGCTCGCGCCGGAGGTCCTGTAAATGGCTGCGAAACTCCGCAAGGGCGACAAGGTCGTCGTGCTCGCCGGCAAGGACAAGGGCAAGCAGGGCGAGATCGCCCGGGTCATGCCCAAGGACAACAAGGCGATCGTCTCGGGCGTCAACGTGGCGATCCGCCACCAGCGCCAGACCCAGAACGCGCAGGGCGGCCGCATCGCCAAGGAAATGCCGATCGACCTCTCCAACCTCGCCTTCCTGGATCCCAAGTCCGGCGAGCCGACCCGCATCGGCTTCCGCATGGAGGGCGACAAGAAGGTGCGCTACGCCAAGAAATCGGGGGAAACGATCCATGGCTGACCAGCAGTACACCCCCCGGCTGCGCGCGCATTACAAGGACAAGGTCCGCGCCGCGCTGAAGGAGGAATTCGGCTACCGCAACGACATGCAGATCCCGCGGCTCGACAAGATCGTGCTGAACATGGGCGTCGGCGAGGCGGTCAGCGATACCAAGAAGGTGCGCGCGGCCGAGGCCGATCTCACCCAGATCGCCGGCCAGAAGCCGGTGGTGACCAAGGCCAAGACCTCGATCGCCGGCTTCAAGGTGCGCGAGGACATGCCGATCGGCGTCAAGGTCACCCTGCGCCGCGACCGGATGTACGAATTCCTCGACCGGCTGATCACCGTGGCGATGCCGCGCGTGCGCGACTTCCGCGGCGTGAATCCGAAAAGCTTCGACGGCCGCGGCAATTACGCGATGGGGCTCAAGGAGCACATCGTCTTCCCCGAGATCAATTTCGACAAGATCGAGCAGGTCTGGGGCATGGACATCGTGATCTGCACCACAGCGAAGACCGACGCCGAGGCCAGGGCGCTGCTGAAGCATTTCAACATGCCGTTCACGGCCTGAGGCGCGGGAGAGAGACAATGGCAAAAGTCAGCATGATCGAGCGCGAGAAGAAGCGGCAGGCGCTGGTGGACCGCTACGCGGCCCGGCGCAAGGAGCTCAAGGCGATCGCGCGCAATACCGAACTGCCCATGGACGAGCGCTTCAAGGCGCAGCTGAAGCTCGCGAAGCTGCCGCGCAATTCCTCGGCGACGCGGCTGCACAACCGCTGCGAGGTGACCGGCCGTCCGAAGGCCTATTACCGCAAACTCCGGATGTCGCGCATCGCGCTCAGGGACTATGCCTCCAATGGGCAGATCCCCGGTATGGTCAAGTCGAGCTGGTGAGGGGAATCGAGAGATGTCTGTGAACGATCCCATCGGCGATATGCTCGCCCGCATCCGCAACGCCTCGATGCGCGGCAAGTCCACGGTGCGCACGCCCGCCTCGAAGATCCGCAAATGGGTCCTCGACGTGCTGAAGGCCGAGGGCTACATCCGCGGCTACGAGGAGACGACCTCGGCCAACGGCCTGCCCGAGATCGAGATCTCGCTGCGCTATTTCGATGGCCATTCGGCGATCCGCGAGCTCAAGCGCGTCTCGACCCCCGGCCGCCGCGTCTATTCCGGCGTCAAGGAAATCCCGCAGGTCCGCCAGGGCCTCGGAGTCGCGATCGTCTCCACGCCCAAGGGCGTGATGTCCGATGCCCAGGCCCGCTCCGCGAATGTCGGCGGCGAGGTCCTGTGCACCGTGTTCTGAGGAGGGCGCCATGTCTCGAATTGGCAAAAGACCGGTCGAGCTGCCGGGCGGCGTGAGCGCCACGGTCTCCGGCCAGACCGTCGAGGTCAAGGGCCCCAGGGGCACGCGGAGCTTCACGGCGACCGACGACGTGACCCTGACGCTCGAGGACAATTCCCTCTCGGTGGTGCCGCGCGGCAAGTCCAAGCGCGCGCGCCAGCAATGGGGCATGTCGCGGACCCAGGTGGCCAATCTGGTCACCGGCGTGACGACGGGCTTCAAGCGCGAGATGGAGATCACCGGCGTGGGCTACCGCGCGGCGGTCCAGGGCAAGGTCCTGAAGCTCTCGCTCGGCTACAGCCACGACGTGGATTTCCCGATCCCCGAGGGCGTGACGGTGGCCACGCCCAAGCCCACCGAGATCGTGGTGGAGGGCATCGACCAGCAGGTGGTCGGCCAGGTCGCGGCCAACATCCGCGAGTGGCGCAAGCCCGAGCCCTACAAGGGCAAGGGCATCCGGTACAAGGACGAGTTCATCTTCCGCAAGGAAGGCAAGAAGAAGTAGGGAGCGCAAGCCATGGCGAACAGCAAGCGAGACCTGTTCCGGAAGCGCCGCCTGCGCGTCCGGAGCAAGCTCAGGAAATCGGCGGACGGCCGTCCGCGCCTGAGTGTCCACCGGTCCCTGAAGAACATCTCGGTCCAGGTGATCGACGATGCCCAGGGCCGTACCCTGGCCGCTGCCTCGACGCTCGAGGCGGATCTGGGGCTCAAGGGCAAGAACAACAAGGAAGCGGCGGCCAGGGTCGGCGCCGAGATCGCGGCGCGCGCCAGGGCGGCCGGGGTCGAGGCGGTCTATTTCGACCGGGGCGGCTTCCTCTTTCACGGCAAGGTCAAGGCCCTTGCGGACGCCGCCCGCGAAGGCGGCCTGAAGTTCTGACGGGAGAGCGCATTGGCTAGAGAACCCAGAGGCGGCGGCCGCGACCGTCGCGACCGCGACGAGAACCCGGAGTTCCAGGACCGGCTCGTGGCGATCAACCGCGTCTCCAAGACGGTGAAGGGCGGCAAGCGCTTCGGCTTCGCCGCGCTCGTCGTCGTCGGCGACCAGAAGGGCCGGGTCGGCTACGGCAAGGGCAAGGCCCGCGAGGTGCCCGAGGCGATCCGCAAGGCGACCGAGCAGGCCAAGCGCCAGCTGATCCGCGTGCCGCTGCGCGAGGGCCGCACGCTGCACCACGACATCACCGGGCGCCACGGGGCGGGCCGGGTGGTGATGCGCACCGCGCCCGCGGGCACCGGCATCATCGCCGGCGGCCCGATGCGCGCGGTCTTCGAGATGCTCGGCGTGCACGACGTGGTCTCGAAGTCGCTCGGCAGCCAGAACCCCTACAACATGATCCGCGCCACCATCGAGGGCCTGCAGGGGCAGATGAGCCCGCGCATGGTCGCCCAGCGCCGCGGCCGCAAGGTCGCCGACATCCTGCCCAAGGCGGCAGAGGCGCAGGCACCGGCCGAAGCCGCAGAAGCGTGAGGTAGCCGGCCATGGCCAAGACAACGACCAAGACCATCGTGGTGAAGCAGATCGGCTCGCCGATCCGCCGCCCCGCCAAGCAGCGCGCGACCCTGGTGGGGCTCGGGTTGAACAAGATGCACCGCACCCGCGAGCTGCAGGACACGCCCTCGATCCGCGGCATGGTGGCCTCGATCCCGCATCTGGCGGTGATCGTGGAAGAGCGCGGCTAGCCGCCCGCTCCCGCCGGCGGCAGGACCAACCCGTCGCGATCGACCGAACGAGGCGCCCCGGTTTCCGGGGCGCTTTCTTTTTGATCGTGCGGCCCGGACGAGGCGTTTCGCGCCCTCGGGTCAGGGGGATTCAGGTCTCATGCGGTCTCCAGCGATTGCTTCGGACCGGCGCCCGTTCCCCGTGGCGGCGCCGCATTCTGTTCGCGGATTTGGCAAGTGACAAATCCGCGCGCGCCTGCCTGCCCCCCGGCAGGCGCGACAAGCGCGCCCGCC
>NZ_DAIUBO010000152.1:0-9453 GCF_036846665.1 Amaricoccus sp.
CCCTCGAGCTCCGCGGCGCGATCGCGCCGTCGCTCGCCCGGCTCGCCGGCGCGCCGCGGCGCGGCCGGCGCTGGCCGGATGGCGAGCCGGCGCTTGCGCGCGAGCGGCTGGTCGCGACCTTCGCCGCCGGGGATTTCGGGCCCGCGGCGATCTTCCATGCGCTCAGGGCCGCGATGCCGGAGGGATCGGTGGCGACGGCCGACAGCGGCGCGCATCGCATTCTCTTCAGCCATGTCTGGCGCTGCCACGGGCCGCGGCAATTGCTGCAATCCACCGGCTTCTGCACCATGGCCTGCGCGGTGCCGCTGGCCGCCGGCTTCCGGCTCGGCCTCCCGGACACGCCGGTGCTGGCCGTGGTCGGCGACGCGGGGCTGGAGATGGGCCTGGGCGAGCTGGCGACGATTCGCGATCTGGGGCTCGCGGTGATCGTCGTGGTTCTCGTCGACGGCAAGCTGGCCCTGATCGACATGAAGCAGCGTGGCTCCGGCCGGCCGAGGAGCGGCGTCGATTTCGGCCGCAGCGACCTGCCCGCCGTCGCGCGGGCGATGGGTGGTTACGGGGCCTGGATCGACGACCTCGAAACCCTGGATGCGGAGATCGCCGCTGCGCTCGACCGCGGGAGCTTCACGCTGCTCGCCTGCCGGATCGGGCCGGAGGCCTATGACGGGAGCTTCTGATGCCGATGGCCGGCGCCGTCTGACCGACGCGGCCCGATCGCCACGGGCCGATCGGGCCGGGGACCCATGGCCGGCGTGGGATGGAAGTCGACGGGTATGAGGCGATCAGCGGTAGAAGACGTTGCCGCCGATCTTGCCGACGCGCGGGCGGGTGTTGAACCACCCCGGGCTGGCGCTGGCGGCGTGGAAGAAGAGCGCGCCCTGGGTGATGTCCGGCTCGCCCGAAAGCACCGCCTCGGCGATCCGGAAGGCGCGGCTGCGCGAGCCGGCCTCCGCGAGGGTCTCGGAATGCCCGTCGCAGCGATAGGAGAACTGACAGCCGTCGGCGACCACGCCACAGACGGAATTGGGGAACTTGGCGCTGCGCGCGCGGTTCACCACCACATGCGCCACCGCGGCCTCGCCCTTCGGCCCGGTGCCGCGCGCCTCGAAATAGATCGCTTCGGCGAGGCAGGCGAGATCCCGCGACTGGATCTGGATATCGGCGGCCGCAGTGGTCGGATTGGCCGCGGCGCGCGACGCTTCTTCGGGGGGCGGCGTCACGGCGCAATTGGCGAGGGCAAGTACGCTCGCGAGACCGGCAAGGGCTCTGGCAAGGCTTTTCAAGGCTCGGACTCCATACTCGTTACCGGCGACAACCTGCCAGTGTGCAGTGCAGCATGTCCATAAGTTGAATCCGGGTCGGCGGATTCCCGCCGAAATTGGTTAACGCTTCCGACTTGAAGCCTGCGCGCTTGACTGCTTCACTCGCGCCACACGAGGGGATCGCCATGGCCGGCGGAACGACGAAGGTTGTCATTGCGGCGCTGATCGGCAATGCGGCGATCGCGGTGACGAAATTTGCCGCAGCGGCCTTCACGGGGTCGTCGGCGATGTTCGCCGAGGCGGTGCATTCGGTGGTCGATACCGGCAACCAGCTGCTGCTGCTCTACGGCATCCGCCGGTCCGGGCGTCCTGCGGACGCCGTTCATCCCTTCGGCTACGGCAAGGAGATCTATTTCTGGGCCTTCGTGGTGGCGATCCTGCTCTTCGCGCTCGGCTCCGGGATCTCGATCTACGAGGGGCTCCACAAGATCGCCGACCCGCATCCGATCACGGATGCCTATGTCAATTACATCGTGCTCGGGCTCGCGATGGTCTTCGAGGCGGCGGCCTGGACCGTGGCCTATCGCGCCTTCGAGCGGGAGCGGGGCAATACGCCGATCCTGCGGGCGGTGCGGCAGTCGAAGGATCCGGCGCTCTTCACCGTGCTCTTCGAGGATTCGGCGGCCATGCTGGGGCTGCTGGCGGCGCTGACCGGGGTGTTTCTTTCGGACCGCTTCGGGATCTTGCGCGCGGACGGGGCGGCGAGCCTGGTGATCGGCGGGATCCTGGCGGTGGCGGCGGTGCTGCTGGCGATCGAGACCAAGGGCCTGCTGATCGGCGAGGCGGCGAGCGACGACCTGCTGCAATCGGTGATCGGGCTGGCCGGGCAGGCGCCGTTCGTGGAGGGGGTCAACGAGGTGCGCACCATGCATTTCGGCCCGGCGGACGTGCTGGTCAACATCAGCGTCGATGCCCGCAACTCCTTGATGGCAAACGAGATCGAGGGGGAGGTGAGCCGGCTCGAGACGCGGATCAAGGCCGTGCATCCGGAGGTGAGCCGGGTCTTCATCGAGATCCAGGCGGCGCGCGACAGCGCCGGCCAGATCGCGCCGGGGGACGTGGGCTCGGCGGAGCCGGCGTGAGGGCGCCGGGCATGCCCGCGTTTTCGGGCATTCCCCTCGCCGCGCTGGCAACTCAGAGCAGGAAGTCGCTCGCGTCCAGCGCCGGGTTGCCGTCGATCCTGATGGCGAAATCGGCGCTGCCGTCGCCGGTGGTGTCGCCGGAGACCATGCCGGGGACATAGCGCAATTCGCCGGGCGTGCCGGAGAAGGGCGCCGGGCCGATGAAGACGAAGGCCTGGTCGCCGGGCTGGGTCTCGTCGGCGTCGATGCGGCGCAGGTCGATGCGATCGGCACCGCCGAAATCCTCGATCACGTCGCGCTGGCTGGAGCCCGGCGGGCTGTCGTCGATGGAATCGAAGCGGAAGAGGTCGTCGCCCGAGCCACCGGTCAGGATGTCGCGCCCGAGGCCGCCGATCAGCCGGTCGTTGCCGGAATCGCCGAAGAGGAAGTCGTTGCCCGGGCCGCCCCAGAGCACGTCGTTGCCGTCGCCGCCATAGATCGTGTCGCCGTCGCCGCCGCCGGAGATCCGGTCGTTGCCGTCGAGCCCGTAGAGCCGGTCGAGCCCCTGCTGGCCGAAGATGCGGTCGCTGCCGCCGTTGCCCCAGATCAGGTCGCCGCCGGTGAAGCCCTGGAGCACGTCGTTGTCGCGGGAGCCGAGGATCGTGTCGTTGCCGGCGAGGATCAGGCTCTGCAGGAGGCGGCTGTCACCGAAGGCGAGGGCGCGGAAGGCGAAGCCCGCGTCGAGCTCGAAATTCGAGATGGAGAAGCTGCCGCCGGTGCCGGTCTGCGAATAGCCGGTCAGGCTGCCGCCGGTGACGATGCCGCGCCCGAAGGCCGCGTTCAGGAACGGCTGGCTCCAGAAGGTGGTCCCGACATTGGCCAGCGTGCCGTAGTCGAAGGTGAAGACGCCGCTGTAGCGGCCCAAGGTGCCGCCGTCCGCCACGGTGATCTCGAAGCGGTCGGACGTCACGACGAAGCCTTCGGCGAGGCCCGCGCGCATGTCCGTGGCCCGGGCGGCCCTGAGTACGGCCATGACCCTGATCCCCCATTTCCCCGGGATCAGGGTAAAGGCGCGTCAACCCTGTTTCAACGGATTTGACGAGTTAAGTAATCGTATAGGCCGCATCTTGACGTGTCATCTTCGTGCGGGAGCTGAAATGCCTGCGTTCCCGCTGCCGGGAACATCCGGGATCTTCGCCCTCGCGGCATCGAAGCTCCGACACGCCTGACGGACGGCTGTCACAGCAATGTTTCAGGGGGGATGTAACAGGGTCACAGCCTGAGACCGCTCCGGGCACCGCGCCAATCTTGAAGCAAGGGACCTGACGAATGAACGCCAAATCCACTGTTGACCTCTCCTGGGACGAATTCGACGAGCTGCGCGATCCGCGTCCGGCGGAGAACGACTTCGACCGTGTGGTCGAAGCCGCCATCGCCCGCCGAGGGTTGCTCGGCGGTGTGCTCGCCTTCGGTTCGGGAGCCATGGCCTTCGGCCTCGGCGCCATGGTCCCGGCCGGCTCGGCCCGGGCGCAGGCCGCCGCCTTCCCCTTCCAGCCGATCGACATCGCCACCGATTTCGACATCCACGTGCCCGAGGGCTATCGGTGGAAGCCGCTGGTCAGTTGGGGAGAGGCCCTGTTCTCCGAGGCCGAGGGCGCCTGGTCGCCCGAGAACGGCGTGCCGGTCGCGATGTCGGACAAGGTGTTCGGCGAGAACACCGACGGCATGGAACTGTTCGTGATCGACGGCAAGGAGGTGATCGCGGTCAACTCCGAATACGTCAACCCGAAGATCAACCTGCCGGCCGCGTCCGAAGGCGTGCCGCAGTCCGCGGAAGAGGTCACGCTGCTGAAGAACATGCAAGGCGTGACGGTGATGGAAGTTGCCGACAGCGGCAACGGCTACGAGGTCGTCGTCGACAGCCCGTTCAATCGCCGCATCACCCACGAGACCCCGATGACCATGGACGGCGCCGCCGCGGGCTCCGATCTGGTCAGGACCAAGGCCGATCCCGAGGGCATGTCACCCAGGGGCACGATGAACAATTGCGGCGCGGGCAGGACGCTCTGGGGCACGTATCTGACCTGCGAGGAGAACTTCAACGGGCTCTTCGGTGCCACCGGCGAGATGCCCCAGGGCGAGGGCTACGGCCGTTACGGCATCGGCGGCGAAAGCCAGTACGCCTACGAGAAGTTCGACCCGCGTTTCGACATATCGAGCGAGCCGAACGAGCCGCATCGCCATGGCTGGATCACCGAGATCGACCCCGCCGACCCGTCGAGCACGCCGGTGAAGCACACCGCCCTCGGCCGCTTCAAGCACGAGAATGCCGCGATGGTTCAGGCGGCCGACGGGCGGATCGTCGTCTACATGGGCGACGACGAGCGCGGCGAGTTCATCTACAGGTATGTCTCGAACGGCACATGGGCCGAGGGCCAGCCGACGAACGGCCTGCTCACCGACGGCACGCTCTATGTCGGGAAGTTCAACGACGATCAGACCGGCGAATGGCTGGCGCTGACGCCCGAGACCACCGGCATGGCGCCTGCCGAGATGCTCGTCTTCGCCCGGATGGCGGGCTCGAAGGTCGGCGCCACCACCATGGACCGCCCGGAGTGGATCGCCTGTCACCCGCAGCGCGCCGAGGCCTATTGCTCGCTGACCAACAATTCCAACCGCGGGATCAAGTCCAATGCCGGCGGCGACGCGACCCCGGTCGGCGGCCCGAACCCGCGCGAGGCCAACGAGTACGGCCAGATCGTGCGCTGGCGGCCCGAGGGCGAGGACCACGGCGCCACCGCCTTCACCTGGGATCTCTACGTGATGGCCGGCAACCCGGCGGTGCATTCCGACGCCTATGCCGGCTCGCCGAATATCAACCAGGGCAATATGTTCAACTCGCCCGACGGGATGGCCTTCGACACCACGGGTCTATTGTGGATCCAGACGGACGGCGACGACAGCAACGAGGGTGATTTCGCGGGCCAGGGCAACAACCAGATGCTCATCGGCAATGCCGATACCGGTGAGATCGCCCGGTTCCTCACCGCACCGAATGGCGCCGAGGTTACCGGTCTCTGCTGGTCAGCCGACCGCAGGGTGGCTTTCGTCGGCATCCAGCATCCCGGCGGTTCCTGGCCCGACGGGGAAGGCAAGCCGCGCTCCTCGGTGATCGCGATCTGGCGCGAGGACGGGGCGACCATCGGCTGAGCCGGGAGATGCGAGATTGTCCGGCGCCGGGGGTCCCGGTGCCGGCCATTGCGCCCGCGGTCCTGTCGCCCTCGGTCAGTCCCAGGCGACGGCGTAGCCCGTGGAGCGGGCGCCGCTGCCGTTGGGCAGGGGGGTGTGGCGGGTCAGCACGATGGCGTCGACGTCACGGCCGTATCGGGCGCGGGCGTCGTCGAGCAGGAGCGGAGCCTGCAGGGCGGACCAGCTCGCGCCGGCTGGGCGCGCGTCGGCGCTGACCGCGACCGGGCCGAGCGGGTGGTGGGCGCGCGCCGGGGTCTCGGTGTAGAGCATCGGCTTGCGCAGGGTGACCGCGCTCACCGCGACGGCGGAGAGGGCGACGACGAAAATGGCGGTGAAGGGAATCCTGTGCATCTGTCCTGCCTCGGACGGGTCTGGGGTTTCTTGCTCGTTCGCGGTTCCGGAGCCATGCGCTGCGCCGCAGCAACATCATGGCGTCAATGTGTTAACGCCGCGTTACCTGCCGGCAACGGCCACCGTGGCGCGGCGGCGCCCGAAAGGATGCGACGTCGGTTCAAAGACCGGATGCAAGCGATTGATTTCAGGATACTATAGCGAGAATGCCGGCGAATCAATCCGCGAGGCTACGGGAGGCTGCGAGTTGCGGTATTTCTGCAACGGTCAAGGATCTTGCAGGTGCGGGCGCCGGTGGGACGTCGGGGCTTCAGCGGTAGAAGACGTTGCCGCCGATCTCGGCCGTCCGGGTGCGGGAGGCGAACCAGCCGGGTTCGACCGCGGCGGAATGGAAGAAGAGCGCGCCATGGGTCGGGTCGGGCGCCTCGCCGGCGAGCACTTCTTCGGCGGCACGGAGCGCGCGGGCGCGCTCCTCGGGATCGCGCAGGGCGTCGGACCGGCCGTCGCAGCGGTAGGAGAATTCGCAGCCGTCGGCGATCACGGCGCAGATCGTGCCGGGGAATTCCTGGTGCTCGCGGCGGTTGAGAACCACGTTGGCGACGGCCAGCGCCGCCGTATCGCCCTTGCCGCGCGATTCGAAATAGACCGCCTCGGCCAGGCAGGCGACCGCCTGGGGCTTCGTGGCGGCGGGACCCGCATGGGCCACGGGCGCGAGGGCGGCTGCCAGGGCCGCGGCGATCAGGGTCAGACGCAAGGGAGGGCTCCCCCAACTGTCACTGTTGGCGGAAAGATGCATGCTGCGGTGCAGCATGGCAAGGGGATGGCCCGCGAGCGGCGGATTCCTGCCGATGCCGGTGGGCAGCCCCGATCGGCGGACCGCCGCCCGCCGGCGCGGCCGTCCTATTGCAGCGCTCGGACCATCAGCTCCCCGGCCATGCGGTCCTTGATGGCGAGCGCGGCGGCGCGGGCGCCGGCGGCGGTGGTGTAATAGGGGATGCGGTCGGAGAGGGCGAGCGCGCGGATCTCGCGTGAATCGGCGATCGACTGGGTGCCCTCGGTGGTGTTGAAGACGATCTGCACCCCGCCGTCCTTCATCAGGTCGACGATATGCGGCCTTCCCTCGTAGACCTTGTTGATGCGGGTCGCGGGGATGCCGGCCCGGGTCAGGAAGTCGCGGGTGCCGCCGGTGGCGATCAGGGTGAAGCCCAGTTCCTGCAGGATGCGCGAGGCCTCGACGATCGCCGGGGCCTTGTCGCCGTCCTTGATCGAGACGAAGACGGTGCCGGCCTCGGGCAGGGCGGCGCCGGCACCCATCTGCGCCTTGAGGAAGGCGCGCGGGAAGCTGCGGTCCCAGCCCATGACCTCGCCGGTGGAGCGCATCTCGGGGCCGAGCAGCGTGTCGACGCCGGGGAAGCGGTTGAAGGGCATCACCGCCTCCTTGACCGAATACCAGGGCATCTGCGGATCGGCGAGCGTCATGGGGTCGGCGAAGGGCAGCGGGTCGTCGGGATCGACGCCCTCGGGATAGGGCGGGCGCAGCGGGAAGGCCGCGAGCTTCTCGCCGGCCATGACCCGGGCGGCGATCGAGGCGATGGCGCTGTCGGTGGCCTTGGCGACGAAGGGCACGGTGCGCGAGGCGCGCGGGTTGACCTCCAGCACGTAGATCTCGCCGTTCTGGATGGCGAACTGCACGTTCATCAGCCCGACCACGTCGAGGCCGAGGGCGAGCGCCCGGGTCTGCTCGCCGAGCGCCGCGATGGTGGCGGCGTCGAGCGAATAGGGGGGCAGCGCGCAGGCGCTGTCGCCGGAATGCACGCCCGCCTCCTCGATATGCTCCATGATGCCGGCCACATGCACCGCCGCGCCGTCGCAGATCGCATCGACGTCGACCTCCACCGCGTTGGAGAGATAGCTGTCGAGCAGGACCGGCGTGTCGCCGGAGACATGCACCGCCTCGCTGATGTAGCGGGTGAGCTGCGCCTCGTCGCGCACGATCTCCATAGCGCGCCCGCCGAGCACGTAGGAGGGCCGGATCACCAGCGGATAGCCGATGCGCGCGGCGACCGCATGGGCCTGCTCGGGCGAGCGGGCGATGCCGTTCTCGGGCTGGCGCAGGCCCAGCCGGTGCAGGAGCTGCTGGAAGCGCTCGCGGTCCTCGGCGAGGTCGATGGCGTCGGGCGTGGTGCCGAGGATCGGGATGCCGGCGTCGTGGAGCGCATTGGCGAGCTTGAGCGGCGTCTGGCCGCCGAACTGGACGATGACGCCCTTGAGCGTGCCGTTCTCCTGCTCGACGCGGAGGATCTCGAGCACGTGCTCCAGCGTCAGCGGCTCGAAGTAGAGCCGGTCCGAGGTGTCGTAGTCGGTGGAGACGGTCTCGGGGTTGCAGTTGACCATGATGGTCTCGTACCCCGCTTTCGTCAGCGCGAAGCAGGCGTGGCAGCAGCAATAGTCGAATTCGATGCCCTGGCCGATGCGGTTCGGCCCGCCGCCGAGGATGACGATCTTGTCGCGGGCGGAGGGCCGGGCCTCGCATTCCACGAGGCCCATCGCGTCGGCCTCGTAGGTGGAATACATGTAGGGCGTCTGGGCCTCGAACTCGCCGCCGCAGGTGTCGATGCGCTTGAAGACCGCGCGCACCCCGAGGCGCATGCGCTCGGCGCGCACATTGGTCTCGGTGCGCGCCGCGAGATGCGCGAGCCGGGCGTCGGAGAAGCCCATGGTCTTGAGCCGGCGCAGGCCGGCCGCGTCGCGGGGCAGGCCGTCGCGGATCACCCGCGCCTCCTCCTCGACGATCTCGCGGATGCGGGCGAGGAACCAGGGATCGAAGCGGGTGACGGCGTGGATGTCCTCGTCGCTGAGCCCGTGGCGCATGGCCTGGGCGGCGAGGCGCAGCCGGTCGGGGGTCTGGCGGGCGAGGGCCTTGACGATCGCCGCACGGCCCTCCGGACCCTCCGAGGCGCCGGGGATCTCGATCTCGTCGAAGCCGGAAAGCCCGGTCTCGAGCGAGCAGAGCGCCTTCTGCACGCTCTCGTGGAAGGAGCGGCCGATGGCCATGGCCTCGCCGACGGACTTCATGGCGGTGGTCAAGAGCGGCTCGGCGCCGGGGAATTTCTCGAAGGCGAAGCGGGGGATCTTGGTGACCACGTAGTCGATGGTCGGCTCGAAGCTCGCCGGGGTCACCTGGGTGATGTCGTTGTCGAGCTCGTCGAGCGTGTAGCCGACGGCGAGCTTGGCCGCGATCTTGGCGATCGGAAAGCCGGTGGCCTTGGAGGCCAGCGCCGAGGAGCGGGAGACGCGCGGGTTCATCTCGATGACGATCAGCCGGCCGGTCTCGGGATGCACCGCGAACTGGACGTTGGAGCCGCCGGTCTCCACGCCGATCTCACGCAGCACCGCGATCGAGGCGTTGCGCATCATCTGGTATTCCTTGTCGGTCAGCGTCAGCGCCGGGGCGACGGTGATCGAATCGC
>NZ_DAIUBO010000153.1:0-9401 GCF_036846665.1 Amaricoccus sp.
TCGAGCTCGCCAACCCCGGGCCGCTGGCCGGATTCCCGCCGTACCCCGAGCCGCAGATGGCGGCGCTGGAGACGCTGCTCGATGGGGTGATGGCCCGCTGGGGCCTCGGGCCGGACGGTGTCATCGGTCATTCGGACATGGCGCCGGGCCGCAAGGCCGATCCCGGGCCGAAGTTCGACTGGCGACGGCTCGCGAGCGAGGGACGGGCGCTCTGGCCGGCGAGCGTGGCGCAGGGGGACCGGGCGGACTGGGGGCGATTTGCGGCCGCGGCGGGCCGGGTCGGCTATGTCGAGCCCGACGGCGGCTGGCCGGCGGTGCTCGAGGCCGTGCGGCTGCGGTTCCGGCCGATGGCCTGCGGGAGGTCGCTTGCGGCCGAGGACCTCGCCGTGCTCGAAGGGCTCGGCGGCCGCGGCGGCGGGTGAGTCCTGTCAAGCGGAACGACTTTCGTGAATGCAATGATCTGTATCAATGCAGGTATGTCGCGACGACGCGAGATCTCGGTTCGCGAGAACCAGCTCCGGAGCGTCGTCGATGTCCCGAATCCTCACAATCCTGCTTTCCGGCGCATTCGCCGCGACAGCGACCCAGTCGGCGGCCCAGACCGACGCGGAGGCGTTGCGAGAGGCGGCTCTGGAATTCTTCGCGCCGCTGCCTTCGACGATTCCGGCGGTGAAGAACAACCGCATCACGCCGGAGAAGATCGAGCTCGGCAAGGCGCTTTTCTTCGACCCACGGCTGTCGGCATCGGGAGTCTTCTCCTGCTACTCCTGCCACAATCTCACCACGGGCGGGGACGACAACATGGAGACTTCGGTCGGCCACGGCTGGCAGAAGGGGCCGCGCAATTCGCCCACCGTGTTCAATTCGGTGCTGAACGCGGCGCAGTTCTGGGACGGGCGTGCCGCCGACCTGATGGAGCAGGCCCAGGGGCCGATCCAGGCCGGAGTCGAGATGGCCAATACGCCCGAGAACGTCGTCCTGATGCTGGAATCGCTGCCGGCCTACGTCGATTGGTTCCACCTGTCCTTCCCCGATAGCGCCGAGCCGGTCAGCTTCGAGAACATGGCGCGCGCCATCGAGGCCTTCGAGGCGACACTGGTCACGCCAGCGCCGTTCGACGCGTTCCTGAACGGAGATCTCGAGGCGCTGACGGCGGATCAGAAGGCCGGGCTTTCGCTCTTCATGGACAAGGGCTGCATCGCCTGTCACGCGGGCGTGAACGTGGGCGGGGCCGAATATTATCCGTTCGGCCTGATCGAGAAGCCCGGCGCCGATATTCTGCCCGAAGGGGACAAGGGTCGCTTCGAGGTCACGGAAACCGTGGACGACGAATACGTGTTCCGCGCGGCACCGCTGCGCAACGTCGCGGTGACGGCGCCCTATTTCCATTCGGGCAAGGTCTGGGATCTGGGGGTCGCGGTGCAGATCATGGCGGAATCCCAGCTCGGCGAGGAAATGACCGACGCCGAAGCCGGCCAGATCGTGGCCTTCCTCGAAAGCCTGACCGGGACGGTTCCCGCCGTCACCCTGCCGGTCCTGCCCGCCGAGACCGCGGAGAGCCCGCGTCCGACGACCGAGGTCGTTCGCTGAATCTGCCGCCGGGCCCGGACTGCTTTCGTTGACCGGCGTGGGGTTCCCGATTATTGCGTTCCTGCGCGGATGGCCGGACGGCCGCGAAGGCGACTTCGAGGAAAGTCCGGACTCCAGGGAGAAATGGCGGCGGGTAACGCCCGCCCGGGGCAACCCGAGGGAAAGCGCCACAGAAATCAGACCGCCCGCGGCCCAGGTCGCGGGCAAGGGTGAAACGGTGGGGTAAGAGCCCACCGCGCTGCCGGCAACGGGAGCGGCACGGCAAGCCCCGCCAGGAGCAAGGCCAAATAGGGATCGCGCGGGGCTTCGGCCCCAGGGCCTCTCCCGCCCGAGCGGTCCGGGTTGGCTGCTCGAGCCTGCCGGCGACGACAGGCCCAGACGAATGGCCGTCGGCGCCCTGCGAGGGGCGTCACAGAATCCGGCTTACAGGCCATCCGCGCGCCTCGTCCCATGGGATTTGCTGCCACCGGCCGGAGATTCGCGGCCCCGAACCGGGGACGGCATCCGGGACGGGCCGGATCGTAACAACTTTATGTACTATTGCGAGTTTCGCCAACACGCTAGGGTAGAGCCATATCTTGTGTGCTTTGACTTCCGTTCTCCCAAGACCTTGTAGAATTGCGCAAGTCGCGACGAGACCTGCGACGCAGTTGCAGCAATCGGGCAGGTTGATCGGGCAGTTCCCACAGAAAACCATTGATTCCCATGAAGTCCCATGGTATCCCCAAGATCACGGAAGGCAGCGGAACATCGGACTAGGGCGACAGACCCGAGCCAATCGAAACACGGCAGGTTTCATACAGGCCCGCAGTCTTCCCACACGAAAGAAGACCCGGCGCGGATCAAGAGCAACGAGTAGACCGCAAGGCGTGGCGCAGTCGGGCCGAAGGCCTAGAAGGGACCGGACGGCGGGTCGTGCTTTCAGGCAGCACGGCCCGCCATTCGTTTCGGGACGGCGGTAGACAGGAGACCGGACGGTGCTACGGCGCTTCAGGGGCGAATCGGTCCACAAGGTGGACCAGAAGGGCCGCGTGTCGGTTCCTGCCCCGTTTCGCCGCGTGCTCGAGGAGGGCGACCCGGACTGGTCCACGGGCCAGAATCCCACGCTCGTGCTGATCTACGGCGGCCCGGGCGGAAAATGCCTCGAGGGCTATACCATCGAGGGAATCGCCCGGCTCGACGAGAAGGTCTCGCGGCTGCCCACCTTCAGCAAGGCGCGCAAGGCGCTCGAGCGCTGGCTCAATACCCAGTCGGTCTATGCCCAGGTCGACGAGAACGGGCGGATCGTGCTGCCCGCGCGGCTGCGCGAGATGATCGGCGTCGATGCCGAGGCGCTCTTCGCCGGCATGGGCGACCGTTTCCAGATCTGGACGCCCGACGCCTATGCCGAGGACATGGCCGGGCTCGACGACTGGCGTGCGGGCCTCGCCGAGGACGAGGATCCCTTCGCCCAGCTCGATGCGCTCGACGCCGGGGGCGGCGCATGATGATGGCACCGCTGGGGCCGCATGTCCCGGTCCTCCTGACGCCGATCCTCGCCGCGGCGGCGCCGGTCTCCGGCACCTGGCTCGACGGCACCTTCGGGGGCGGGGGCTATGCCCGCGCGCTGCTCGACGCCGGGGCCGAAAGGGTGATCGGGATCGACCGCGACCCCGCGGCGCTCGCGCTGGCGGCGGCCTGGGCGGGCGACTTCGGCACCCGGCTCGACCTGCGGTCGGGGCGATTCGGGGATCTGGCGCGAATCGCGGTCGAGGCGGAGGCGCCGCGGCTTTCGGGGGTGGTGCTCGACATCGGCGTCTCCTCGATGCAGATCGACCGGCCGGAGCGCGGCTTCTCGTTCCAGAAGGACGGGCCGCTCGACATGCGCATGGAACAGGCGGGGCCGAGTGCCGCCGACCTGGTGAACGGGCTCGGCGAGCGCGAGCTGGCCGATCTCCTCTTCCAGTACGGCGAGGAGCGCGCCTCCCGGCGCATCGCGCGCGCCATCGTGGCGGATCGCCGGAACGCGCCCTTCGAGACCACGCTGCAGCTCGCAGGGCTGATCGAACGGCTCCTGCCGCGCCCGAAGCCGGGCCAGCCCCATGCGGCGACGCGGAGCTTCCAGGCGCTGCGGATCGCGGTGAACGACGAGCTCGGCGAGCTCGTCCGCGGGCTCGCCGCGGCGGAGGAGGTGCTGGCACCCGGCGGGTGGCTCGCCGTGGTGACCTTCCATTCCCTCGAGGACCGGATCGTGAAGCGCTTCCTGCAGGCCCGCTCCGGCGCCGCGCCGAGGGCGAGCCGGCACGCGCCGGAGACCGCGGACGCGGTGCCGCGCTTCGCGCTCTCGCCGAGGAAGGCGGTCCTGCCCTCCGAGGCGGAAGTGCTCGCCAATCCGCGCGCGCGCTCGGCCAAGCTGCGGATGGCTCGCCGGCTCGAGGCGCCCGCGCAGCCCTTCGATCCGGCGGCGCTGGTCCTGCCGGAGATCGCGCTCCGGGGGATGGGTGCATGAAGATCGTGCTGCATCTCTCCGGGATCGTGCTGGTCGCGGTCTGCGCCACCTGGGCCTACCGCGTGAACTACGAGACGCAGGAGGCGCAGAACCGCCTGGCGGATCTGCGCGGCGAGATCGCCAGCGAGCGCGAGGCCGTGGGCGTGCTCGAGGCCGAATGGGCCTATCTCAACCGACCCGACCGGCTGCGGGCGCTGGTCGTCGCCCATGCCGACGTGCTGAACCTCGTGGAGCTTCAGCCGGAGAATTTCGGCGAGGCGGCCATGGTCGCCTTCCCGCCCGATCCCGAGGAACTCGTCGACGCCGCCGGAGACGTGGAATGATCCGCCGCCCGCTACGCCCGCTTGCCCGCATCCTCAGCGCGCGCGCGCAGGGCAAGGATCCCGATCTGATCGAGGCCGAGGAGCGCGCGGCGCGTCTCGCCGCCCGGCACCGCGCGGAACGGCAGAAGGCGGAGACGCGGCTGCTGCTCCTGGGGCTGGTCTTCGTGCTCGGCTTCACCACCGTCGCCGGGCGGATGGCGCTGCTCTCGGCGGCGGTGCCGGTGGAGCCGCGGGCGGCGCTCTCGAGCGATCCGATTCGCGCCCAGCGCGCCGAGATCGTCGACCGGAACGGCGCGCTGCTCGCGACCAACATCGTGACCGCCTCGCTCTATGCGCAGCCCGCGACGATGATCGACCCGAAGCGGGCCGCGACCGAGCTGGCGGCGATCTTCCCCGATCTCGATGCCGGCACCTTGGAGGCGCGCTTCACCGACGGGCGCAAGTTCCTCTGGATCAAGCGCTCGATCTCGCCCGAGCAGCGCCAGCGCGTGCACGACCTGGGCGAGCCCGGGCTGCTCTTCGGGCCGCGCGAGGCCCGGCTCTATCCCAATGGCGCGGTCGCCGCCCATGTGCTGGGCGGGGCGAGCTACGGGCGCGAGGGCGTGCATGCGGCCGAGGTCGTGGGCACGGCCGGGGTCGAGCGCGTCTTCGACGCGCGGCTGCGCGATCCCGAGCGCAGCGAGGAGCCGCTACGGCTCTCCATCGACATCGAGGTGCAGGCGGCGCTGGAGGAGGTGCTCGCCGCCGGCATGGCGGAGATGAACGCCAAGGGCGCGATGGGCATCCTGATGGAGGCCGACACCGGGCAGATCCGCGCGCTCGCCAGCCTGCCGGATTTCGACCCCAACCTGCGGCCGCCGCTGCCCTCGCGCGGCGACCCGGCGGAGAGCCCGCTCTTCAACCGCGCGGCCCAGGGGCGCTACGAGCTCGGCTCGACCTTCAAGCCGCTGACCGTGGCGCTGGCGCTCGACACCGGCCTCGTCGCGCCCAGCACGCTGATCGACACCAAGGGCCCGATGCGCTGGGGGCGTTTCACGATCCGGGACTTCCACAATTACGGGCCGCAGCTGACGGTCGAGGAAGTGATCGTGAAATCCTCGAACATCGGCGCGGCGCGCATCGCCATCCTGCAAGGCGCCAAGGCCCAGCAGGATTTCCTCAAGCGGATCGGCATGTTCGAGCCGGTCTCCGTGGAGCTGACCGAAGCGGCGCGGACCACGCCGCTGCTGCCGGCGCGCTGGTCCGACCTGACGACGATGACGATCTCCTACGGGCACGGGATCGCGGTGACGCCGCTGCATCTGGCCTCCGCCTATGCGATGATCGCCAATGGCGGGCGCCGGGTGACGCCGAGCATCGTGCTGAAGGACGTGGCGCCCGACGAGTCGCGCCGGGTGATCTCCGAGAGGTCCGCGGCGCAGGTGCGCGCCATGCTCCGCCAGGTCGTGCTGCGCGGCACGGCGCGGCAGGCCGACGTGCCCGGCTACGAGGTCGCGGGAAAGACCGGCACGGCGGACAAGCCGCTGCCGCAAGGCGGCTATGCGCGCGACAAGGTGATCTCGACCTTCGCCTCGTTCTTCCCGGCCACGCATCCGGAATTCGTGCTGGTGATCGCGCTCGACGAGCCCGTGAACGTGATAAACGGGACCAGGGTGCGCACCGCCGGCTGGACCGCGGCGCCGGTCGCCGCGAAGGCGATCCGCCGGATCGCGCCGATCATGGGGCTTCGGCCGGGCGCCGATCCCGAGCATCTGGCGCCCGTGCTTTACACGCTTGCAGGAAACGAATAGCCCAAGGCCGGGATCAGGCGGGCGAACCGGGACAGATGGCGCGATCGGATCGGACGGACACGCTGATGGGGTTCGAGGGGCTCGGGCTGCTGGCCGGAACCCGTCGCGCGGGAAACTGGTCGGGCCGCCTTCCCGAGATCACCGGCCTCTCGGTCGACAGCCGCCGGACCCAGCCGGGGCAGCTCTTCGCGGCGCTGCCCGGGCTGCATGTCCATGGCGGCGCCTTCATCTCCTATGCCCTGCGCATGGGCGCCGCCGCGGTGCTCACCGACCCGGAAGGGCTCGCGATTGCCGAGGCGGAGCTCGGCCCGCTCGCGGTGCCGGTGGTGCTGAGCGACAGCCCGCGGCGCACGCTGGCGATCGCCGCGAGCCGCTGGTCGGGGCGGCAGCCCGAGACGGTGGTGGCGGTCACCGGCACCAACGGCAAGACCTCGGTGGCGAGCTTCACCCGCCAGATCTGGGAGGCGCTGGGCGAATGCGCGGTCAATTTCGGCACCGTGGGGGTGGAGGGCGCGGTGGCGGCGCCCCTGACCCATACCACGCCCGAGCCGATCGCCCTGCACGCGCTCCTGGCCGATCTCGCCGATCAGGGCGTGACCCATGCCGCCATGGAGGCGTCGAGCCACGGGCTCGACCAGCACCGGCTCGACGGCGTGCATCTCGCGGCGGCGGGATTCACCAACATCACCCGCGACCATCTCGACTATCATCCCGATTTCGAGGCCTATTTCGCGGCCAAGCTCGGGCTCTTCGACCGGGTCCTGCCGCGGCAGGGCACCGCGGTCATTAATCTCGACGATCCGCATGGCGCCCGGGTGCAGGAGGCGGTCGAGGCGCGCGGCCAGCGGCTCCTCACGGTCGGACGGGCGGAAGGCGCGGATCTGCGGCTCATCGGGCAGAGGTTCGATGCGACCGGGCAGGAGATCGTCTTCGCCTGGGAAGGCCGCAGCCAGCGCGCCCGGCTCGACCTGATCGGCGGGTTCCAGGCGCATAACGCCCTGGTGGCCGCCGGGCTGGCCATCGGATCGGGCAGCAAGCCGCCCGAGGTGCTGGCGGCGCTCTCGGGCCTGCGCACGGTGCGCGGGCGCATGGAGCGGGCGGCGACCCGGACCAACGGCGCCGCGGTCTTCGTCGATTACGCCCATACGCCGGATGCGCTGAGCACGGCGCTCAACGCGCTGCGGCCGCATGTGCTGGGCCGGCTCCTCGTCGTCTTCGGCGCCGGCGGCGACCGCGACCGCGGCAAGCGGCCGCTGATGGGGGCCGCGGCGGCGGCGGCGGCGGATGTGGTCTTCGTCACCGACGACAACCCGCGCACCGAGAACGCCGCCGACATCCGGGCGGCGGTGCTCGCGGCCTGTCCCGAGGCCACCGAGGTCGCCGACCGGGCCGAGGCGATCCTGACCGCGGTCGATGCGCTCCAGCCGGGCGATGCGCTGCTGATCGCCGGCAAGGGCCACGAGACCGGCCAGATCGTCGGCAGCGACGTGCTGCCCTTCGACGATCTCGAACAGGCGAGTGTGGCGGTGGCGGCGCTCGACGGGCTGCGCGCGTGACGGCGCTCTGGCGCCGCGACGAGGCCGTCGCCGCCACCCTGGGCGAGAGCCGGGCGGATTGGGCGGCCGGCGGGGTCTCGATCGACACGCGCACGCTCGCCCCGGGGGATCTCTTCGTGGCGCTGACCGCCGAGCGGGACGGCCATGATTTCGTGGCCGATGCGCTTGCCCGCGGTGCGGCCGCCGCGATGGTCGCGCGCCGGCCGGACGGGGTTCCGGCGGAGGCGCCGCTTCTGGTGGTCGGCGACGTGCTCGACGGGCTGCGCGCGCTCGGTGCTGCGGCGCGGGCGCGGCTGCGCGGGAAGCTCGTGGCGGTGACCGGCTCGGCGGGCAAGACCGGCACCAAGGAGATGCTGCGCGCCGCGCTTGCGGTGCAGGGGCGGGTGCATGGGGCGGAGAAGAGCTTCAACAACCATTGGGGCGTGCCCCTGACGCTCGCGCGCATGCCGCGCGAGACGGATTTCGCGGTCCTCGAGATCGGCATGAACGCGCCGGGCGAGATCGCGCCGCTGGCGCGGCTCGCCCGGCCGCATGTGGCGATGATCACCACCGTCGCGGCGGTGCATCTCGCGGCCTTCCGCGATCTCGCCGGCATCGCCCGCGAGAAGGCGGCGATCCTGGAGGGGCTGGAGCCCGGCGGGGCCGCGATCCTCAACCGGGACATCGAGACCTATCCGATCCTGCTGGCCGCGGCGCGGCGGCTCGGGGCGCGGCCGCTGCGGTTCGGGACGGCCGGGCGGCCGGAATTCCGTCTCGACGAGGCCAGGGTGAGCGCGACGGCGACGACGATCGCGGCGCGGGCGCATGGCCGGAGGTTCCTCTTCCGCCTCGGCGCCCCGGGCCGGCATCTGGCGATGAACGCGCTGGGCGCGCTGGCGGCGGTGGAGGCGCTCGGCGGCGACATCGCGCGCGCGGCGCTCGCGCTCGCGCAATGGCGGCCCCCGGAGGGGCGCGGGGCGCGCTGGACGGTGACCCTGGGGCCGGCCGGGCTCGACGGGGCGATCACGCTGATCGACGAGAGCTACAACGCCAATCCGGCGGCGATGGCGGCGGCGCTCGAGGTCTTCGCCGTGGAGCAGCCGGTCGACGGCATCGGCCGGGTGGCGCGGGGGCGCCGGGTCGCCTTTCTCGGCGACATGCTGGAGCTCGGCGAGGGCGAGCGCGAGCTGCATGCGGGGCTCGCGCGCATCCCCGCGCTGGCGGCGGTCGACGTGGTGCATTGCGCCGGCGCGCGGATGCGGGCGCTGCACGAGGCGCTGCCCGGACGGCAGCGCGGCGAATGGTTCCCGACCGCGGAAGCCATGGCGGCGCGGGCGCGCCGGCTGGTGGACGCGGGCGACATCGCCATGGTCAAGGGCTCGAACGGCTCCCGGGTCGCCGCGGTCGTGGCCGAGATCAAGAAGATGGGCGAGGCGCGCCCCGCCGAGGCGAACGGGAACTGAGGCCCAGGCATGCTCTATTTCCTCGCCGAACTGGCCCAGAACCTCAGCGCGCTCAACGTCTTCCGCTACATCACCTTCCGGGCGGGCGGCGCCTTCATGACCGCGCTGATCTTCGGCTTCCTGTTCGGGCGGCCGCTGATCGAGCTCTTGCGGGTGCGCCAGGGGCGGGGCCAGCCGATCCGCAGCGACGGGCCGGAGAGCCATATCCTGAC
>NZ_DAIUBO010000154.1:0-9397 GCF_036846665.1 Amaricoccus sp.
GGTCACGGCCTCCTCGGGCCAGCCGGCGAAGCTCGGCCGCCCGCTCGACTGGCTGGTGATCGCCGATCATTCCGATGCCATGGGCTTCTTCAACGATTTGGCGGCGGGCAAGCCCGAGATCCTGAAGTTCGAGCAGGCGCGGTCCTGGTACGAGGGCATCCAGGCCGGCGGCGAGGCGGCCGCCGCCGCCGCGCTCAACCTGATCACCACCTTCGCTCAGGGGAACATCGACCCCGGGATGCTGGCAGAGTACTCGCCCGGCGGAAAGACCTTCGCCACCGTCTGGGAGCACGTGGTCGAGACCGCCGACCGCTACAACGACCCCGGAAACTTCTCCACCATCATCGGCTTCGAGTGGACCTCGCTCGTCGCAGGCAACAACCTGCATCGCAACGTGCTCTTCCGCGAGGGCGCGGAGAAGGCGGGACAGGTGGTGCCCTTCACCACCCAGGGGCCGGTCGGCTCGACCGACCCGCTCGACCTCTACGAATGGCTGGAGAACTACGAGGCCACCACCGGGGGCTCGGCGCTCGCCATCGCCCACAACGGCAACCTCTCGAACGGGCTGATGTTCCCCGTCGACGCCCAGTACACCGGGCGCGCGATCGACGCGGCCTATGTCGAATCCCGCGCCAAGTGGGAGCCGCTCTACGAGACCACGCAGATCAAGGGCGACGGCGAGGCGCATCCGTTCCTCTCGCCCGACGACGCCTTCGCCGATTACGAGACCTGGGACGTCGGCAACCTGGACCTGACCCAGGCCAAGACGCCCGAGATGCTGCAATACGAATACACCCGCGAGGCGCTGAAGAACGGCCTGCTGCTGGAGAGCCGGCTCGGCACCAATCCCTACAAGTTCGGCCTCGTCGGATCGACCGACAGCCACACCGCGCTCTCGGCGGTCGAGGAGGACAACTTCTTCGGCAAGGCGAGCAATGCCGAGCCCAAACCCGAGCGCATGCAGCACCCCTTCACCGAGACCGAGGTCGGCGTCTTCGAGGGCTATCAGCTGGTCGCCTCGGGCTATACCGGCGTCTGGGCGACCGAGAACACCCGCGCGGCGATCTGGGACGCGCTCGCCCGCAAGGAGGTCTATGCCACCACCGGCCCGCGCATGCTGGTGCGCTTCTTCGGCGGCTGGGACTATACGGACCAGGATCTGAACAGCCGCCAGCCCGCCTTCCGCGGCTACGAAAAGGGCGTGCCCATGGGCGCCGATCTGCCCGCCGGTTCCGGCGACGGCGTCCCGACCTTCATGGTCTACGCCCTTCGCGATCCGATCGGCGCCAACCTCGACCGCATCCAGATCGTCAAGGGCTGGCTCGACGCCGAGGGCGCGACCCACGAGCAGGTCTACGATGTCGCCTGGTCGGAGGGGCGCGAGCCCGATGCCGAGGGCGTGCTGCCGCCAGTCGGGAGTACCGTCGATGTCGCCGCCGCCAACTGGACCAACACCATCGGTGCCGCGGAACTCGCCGCCGTCTGGGCCGATCCGGCGTTCGATCCGGGCCAGAAAGCTTTCTACTACGCCCGCGTCCTGGAGATCCCGACGCCGCGCTGGGTGGTCTACGACGCCTTCCGCTTCGGCGTGCCGATCCCCGAGGGTGCGGAGACCGAAGCCCAGGAGCGCGCCTATACCTCGCCGATCTGGTACAGCCCCGAAGGATGACATCCATGCCCGACCCCCGAAAGATCCTCTTGCTCGCCGCGCTCCTGGCATTCCCGGCGAGTGCCGCCCTCGCCCATGAGGGCGCGGTCGCCGGGGGCGGCTTCCTGACCGGCTTCCTGCATCCGATCCTCGGCTGGGACCATGTCGCCGCCATGGTCGCCGTCGGGCTCTGGGGCGCCTTCCTCGGGGCGCCGGCGATCTGGCTCCTGCCGGTCACCTTCCCGCTGGTCATGGCGCTCGGGGGCGCGCTCGGGGTCGCCGGCGTGCCGGTGCCGGGCATCGAGACCGGGATCGCCGCCTCGGCGCTGATCATCGGTCTCGCGGTCCTCATGGCCTGGCGGCCGCCCCTCATGGTCGCGGCGGTGATCGTCGGCTTCTTCGCGGTGTTCCACGGCCATGCGCATGGGCAGGAGATGCCGCAGGCCGCGAGCCCGCTCGCCTATGCCGCGGGCTTCGTGATCGGGACCGGCTTCCTGCATATCGCCGGCATCTCGCTCGGGCTCTTCACCGCCTCGGAGCGCGGCGCGCTCGCCGTGCGCGGCCTCGGCGCCGTGATCGCGGCCGCGGGTGTCGGTTTCCTGACCGGGACCATTTGATCCGCGCCTAGGGCGGAGCGGTCGGCCGATGACGTCTCGACCCGGCAAGAACGCGGCCCTTTCCCTGGCCCGAGGCTTGGTCCTGAGGCCACAGTGTCGGTTGGGCGCGGCGGCGCCAGGTTAAGGTCCCGGCGCGCGGCTTCAGCTCCGCAGGGCCGCGGCGGGGGACTGGCGATAGGCGTAGACCGCCGGGAGCGCGGCGATGGCGGCGGCGACGGCAAGCAGCACGGCGGCGAAGCCGAGATCCGAGGCCTCGAGCGTCACCGGCAGGTGGATGCCGCTCTGCCGGCTCAGCCCGATCGCGAGGACCTTCGCGCCGGCGTAGCCGAGCAGGACGCCGAAGGCGACCCCGAGCCCGACGACGAGCAGGAGCTCCGCCCAGACCACGCCGAAGACCGCGACCCGCGGCGCCCCGAAGGCGCGGAGCGCGCCGATCTGGCGGCGGCGCTGGGCGAGATGCGCCATGGCGACGAGCAGGACAGCCGCTGCCGCCAAGGCCTGCGTGCCGATGGCGATCGCCGTCAGGATCTGGCGCGCATCGCCGAGCGTGGAATAGAGCCGGGTCAGCACCTCGCCCGGGAAGACGGCCAGGGTCGTCTCGGTGCGATATTCGCCGCGGAGCTGGTAGGCATTGGCGATCGAGCGGGGCTTGACGATGATGGCGGGCACGCCGGGCAGGTCGTCGGGCCAGGGCGGGCCGAGCCGTGCGGTCGCCGCCTCCGCCCCGTGGTCTTCGTGCGCGTGGTCATGGCCTTCGTGGTCGTGGTCGTGGTCGGCTTCATGATCGTGGCCGGCCTCGTCATGGGCCTCCTCGCCGTGCTCATGGACCTTCCAGACCCCTTCGATCGGCACCAGGATCGCCCGGTCCCAGGGCGTCGCCGTCGGGGCCAGGCGGCCGGCGACATGGTAGACGATCTCGTCGTGCTCTTCCGCCTCCTGCCCGGGGAGGCCGTGCATCGGCGTGATCTCGTAGCCGGGATCGAGACGCACGCAGGCGCCGACGATCGCCTCGCCGAGGCTCGCGAAGAGAGGTTCGGCCCCGCCGTCGGCCAGGCCGAGGCTCTCGACGAATTCCGCGGTCGTCCCCACGATGGGATAGCCGAGGAAGGAATCGCCGAAGCCGACGGGCGCGGCGAATTCGACCCGCGGATCCTCGGAGAGCCGCCGCAGGACGTCGCCATTGAGCAGCGTCAGCGGCGCGGGCTGCAGGAACACCGAGGACAGCACGAGCTGGGTTTCGCTGCCCGCCGCGCCGACGACCAGGTCGAAGCGGTCGGCGGCGCGCGCGCTGCCGAGGCGCAGCGCGCGCTCCTCGATGCGGACCGCCATGCCGAGCGCGGTCGCGCTCGCGATGAGCAGGACGATCACCAGCGCCCCGAGGGCGTGCAGGCGGAGATCGGCGAGGACGAAGCGGATCATGAGGCCTCGGCGTGAAGCGCGTCGGCGCGGCGGCCACCGGCGAGCGCGAAGCGGCGGTCGAGGCGGCCGTAGAGCGCCGGATCATGGGTGACGACGATGAGCGTGGCGCCGGCGTCCCTGGCAAGCCGGGTCAGCAGCGCGCAGACCGCCGCGCCGCTCTGGCCGTCGAGGCTCGCGGTCGGCTCGTCGGCGACGATCACGCCCGGCTGCAGCAGGAGCGCCCGGGCGATCGCGACGCGCTGCATCTCGCCGCGGGAGAAGGTCTCGATCCCGCGGGCGCCCGCCTCTATGCCGACCTCGACGAGCAGCGCGACAGCGCGGTCGCGCAGGCCCGCCGGGAGACGGATGTGGCGGAAGCGCGCCGGCAGCAGCACGTTCTCGATCGCGCTCAGCCCGGGGAAGAGGTGGAAGTCCTGCATGACGAGGCCGACGTTGCGCGCGCGCCAGCGGTCACGGGCGGGTTCGGAGAGCCTTGCGATGTCCTCGCCGCTCCAGAGGACGCGGCCCGCACTCGGGCGTTCGAGCCCGGTGACGACGTTGATGAAGGTGCTCTTGCCGGCGCCGGAGGGGCCGGTCACCGCGACGCTCGAGCCGGCCGCAACCTCGAGCGCGGGCAGGTCGAGCGCCGGCTCGGCCAGGTCGGGAAAGCGCACGACCACGCCTTCGAGGGAAAGGCTCAGCATTCTCAGGCTGTCTCGAACTCGGCGTCCCGCACCCGCAGGAGGCTCACGAAGCCGGTCTCGGGATCGGTCCAGGAGCCATGCTCGAGCACGCCCTCGACGGCGATCATGCCGGTCGTCCGCTCGAAGGTCTGCTTGCCCTTGAGGTAGATCACCACGATGTCGTCCGGCCAGTCCGCATCGGAGGAGCAGAAGGGGCAGATCGCCATCGGTGCCTTGCCGAGCACGAAGAAGCTCGCCTCGGCCTTGAGCGGCGGGGCCATGAATCCGACGATCCGGACGCGCTGGCCGTCGAGCTCCAGCACCTTCTGCGAGAATTCGAGGCCGAGCACGCCGACCTTGCCGTAGAGCTCGTTGAAGCCGATCTCGGCCGCGGCGGCGCTGGCGGTGCCGGGCGCGAGCAGCGCGAGCAGGCTCAGGAGGAACGGGCGGCGGGCGATGCGGGGACAGGCGGGCGGCGGTCGCACGGGCAGGCTCGGCTCACGCGGGCGCCCAGCGCGCGCCGCGCAGGCGCACGAGGCTGGAGGCGCCCGCCGCATCGAGCCGGAGCGGTCCGTGCTCCAGCACACCCTCGACCTCGGTCAGGCGGCCGGGCGCGAAGTCGCCGCCTTCGGCGGAAGGCAGCACGAAGACCGCATCCTCGGGCCATCCCTGGTCGGTGCCGCCCTCGCTTCCGGTCGCGGCCGGGGCGCGGGTGAGCACGAGCACCTCCCGGCTTCCGGGGATCGCGGGCGCGAGATAGCCGCGCATGGTCACCGTCGTGCCGTCGAGGGCCTCGAGCCTTTCGTGGAATTCATGGCCGAGGACGCCGATTCGCGCGAAGAGCTCGTCGAAGTCGAGGAAGGGGGATTGCGGCATCGCCTGGGCCTCCGGTTCGTCTGGTGGCCGGCCCCGCATGGCGGGACCGGTTGGTTTCTTGGCGTCGTCCGGTCAGTTCGTGGCCGGCGCCAGCGCCAGCGCCTCGGCGATCACCCGGTAGACGTCCGAGTTCTCCATGTAGCCGCGGAAGTTCTCGGCGCCGGGGCCGCTCGCCTGCAGCACCTCGTCATCGACCGAATGGGTACCCGCGTTCAT
This sequence comes from Amaricoccus sp., assembly GCF_036846665.1. Classification (NCBI taxonomy): domain Bacteria; kingdom Pseudomonadati; phylum Pseudomonadota; class Alphaproteobacteria; order Rhodobacterales; family Paracoccaceae; genus Amaricoccus; species Amaricoccus sp. The sequence continues at coordinate 5,439 of NZ_DAIUBO010000154.1, forward strand.
GGAGACCGGGATGTTGCCGGTGCGCAGCACCGCGCCGGGCACGTCCTTGTAGGCCTCGTTGGCGATGTAGTTCCCGTCGGCATCCGCGACCGCGGGCACGAACTGGCCGTCGAGCTTCGGGCCGAAGGTCTCATAGTGGTCGGGGAAGTTGCCGAGATACATCATCAGCCGCTTGGAGACGTCCATCCGGTCGGGATAGCCGTCGCCGTCCTCGTCGGTGTAGTTGGTGAAGCCGGCATCGCCGTAGGTGCCGACTTTCTCGCGCATCTCGTCGCCCGGCTTGTCGTCGTCGACCGTGCCGGTGATCGAGAGCCCGTGGGTGTGGTCGCCGACGAAGATGATCAGCGTGTCGGGATTGGCCTCCTGGAACTCGCGCGCCACGGCGATCGCCTGGTCGAGCGCGATCATGTCGTAGACCGCCCGCTCCCAGTCGAGGGCGTGGGTCGCCTTGTCGGTATGGCCGTCCTCGACCATCAGGAAGAAGCCGTCCGGATCCTTCGAGAGCACGTCGAGGGCCGCGCGGGTCATGTCGGCGACGAGCGGCTGGTCGGGGAATTGCTCGACCGTGCCCTTCTTGAGCTGCCGGATGTCCAGGGTGGTGTCGAGGTTGCCGGTGTTGAAGAGGCCAAGGATCTTGCCGTCCGTGTGGTCGGCCACGGCCTGCTGCAGCTCGGTGGCGGAGGTCGCGAGCGTGTAGCCGGCGCCCTGGAACTCGGCGATCATGTCCTTGTCGTCGACGCGCTTCGATCCCGGCGTCGACTGCGGCAGGAAATAGGCCGAGCCGCCGCCCATGAGCACCTCGGGCGCCACGGCGAAATGCATCTCCGTGATCTCGGGCTTGTCGTTGCGCGAGCGGGTGTGGGAGACCACCGCCGCCGGGGTCGCGTCCTGGACCTCGGTATTGGTGACGATGCCGATGGACTTGCCCGTGGCGCGGCGGATCGCCTCGCCGATCGTCTCGACCTTGGGATGGTCGAAATTGCTCGCCGCCCGGCTGCCGTAGACCCCGAGCGCGTTCACCACCGACTTGTGGCCGGTCATGTAGGCGGCCATGGTATTGGCGGAATCGTTGTGGATCGAATCCTGGCTCGACGTGCCTATGAAGGCCATGTACTGCAGGTCGTCGATCGCGAGGCGGCCGTCCGCCTTGCCTTCGGTATTCCCCTTGGAGAGGATCCGCGCCGCGGTGCGATGCGCCACGGTCATGCCGTCGCCGAGGAAGAAGATGACGTTCTTCGCCCTGGGCTCGGCGGAGGTCCCGAAGACTTCCCAGTTGACGCTCCGGCTCGTGTCGCCGGCCTTCGCCTCGACGGTGTAGCTGCCGGGCTCGGTGATGCTGACGTCACGCAGCAGCAGCGAGGAGCCGCCACTCTCGTCCTCGTTCTCGATGAACTCGGCGGTGGCGCCGAGGAGCGTGTCGTAGCTCTCGCCGTTGATGAGAACCTCGACCTGGTCGGGCTGCACCACGGTCGGGAACTCGACCTTGAAGTCGAATTTCGAGCCCGAGAGGATCGTGGCGCGATCCAGTGGATAGATCGCCTGACCCAGCGCGAGGCCGGGTATCAAGGCCATCGCCGCCGTCAATAGTATCAGTCGCTTCATGCGTCGTCCCCCGTTTCTTCGGTCGTCGTTCGTCCGAAGCATGGGGGCGCGCCCGCGCCCTGCGGATCGCCGGCTCCCCCAGCCGAAGAAGGTCGTTGCCTCCCGGAAGTCCTTCGGACTCTCGATCTCGCTACATTGGCACCCCACTCGGGATGATCGCATCCTTGGGCATGGCGGCATCGGCTGTCAACTGGGGTCGTTTCGGCTGCCCGAGGCGATTCCATCAGGGATTGCCTTGTCCCGGCTGGATGGTTCGGCAGAGGGCGGTAGCGGCCCGGGTCATCGTACTTGAAGCTTGTTCTTTCTTCCTCGACCGTCCCGCCCCGAGACGAGGGCAGCGCCCGGCCCGGCGGGTGCGAAGCGCCCGCGTCGTGCCGGATGCACGCCTTTGGCGTGGCGGGGCGGGGCGGACGCTGCCCGGCGGTGCCCGGCGGGCGAGGTAGTGGTGCTAGGCGCGCCAGGGACCTCGGGCGATCGGGGGGCGTTGCCCTCGGGGCGATCCACCCTTGCCCGAACGGCCCTATCGCTTGCGCCGCTTGACGTTTCCGCCCCTTTGCCCGGGTCGTCCGGCGGTCGAGCGGCCGCTGCCCTTCACGGCCGCCTCCGCCTCGGCCTCGACGGCGGCCTGGCGGGCCAGCGGGTCGTCGGCCACGGCGAGCTCGACCGCTTCGAGCCGCTTGATCTCGTCGCGCAGCCGGGCGGCTTCCTCGAATTCCAGGTTCTCGGCGGCCTTGAGCATGGATTTGCGCAGCCCGTCGAGATGGGCGGCGAGATTGGCGCCGATCAGCGGCTTCTCGACGGTGGCGGTGACGCGCGCCATGTCGGTGTCGCCCTGGAAGAGCCCGTCGAGCACGTCGGCGACGTTCTTGCGGATGGTCTCGGGCGTGATGCCATGGGCGGCGTTGTGGGCGAGTTGCTTCTCGCGGCGGCGGTTGGTCTCGGCCAGCGCCCGCTCCATCGAGCCGGTGATGCGGTCGGCGTACATGATGACGCGGCCGTCGGCGTTGCGCGCGGCGCGGCCAACGGTCTGGATGAGCGAGGTCTCGGAGCGCAGGAAGCCCTCCTTGTCGGCGTCGAGGATGGCGACCAGCGCGCATTCGGGGATGTCGAGCCCCTCGCGCAGCAGGTTGATGCCGACCAGCACGTCGAAGGCGCCGAGGCGCAGGTCGCGCAGGATCTCGATGCGCTCGATGGTGTCGATGTCGGAATGCATGTAGCGCACGCGGATGCCCTGCTCGTGCAGGTACTCGGTCAGGTCCTCGGCCATGCGCTTGGTGAGCGTGGTGACCAGCACCCGGTTGCCCTCCGCCGCGACCTTGCGCACCTCGTCGAGCAGGTCGTCGACCTGCATGGAGACGGGGCGGATCTCCACCGGCGGGTCCACCAGCCCGGTGGGGCGGATCACCTGCTCGGCGAAGACGCCGCCCGCCTGCTCGATCTCCCAGGCGGCCGGAGTGGCGCTGACGAAGACCGATTGCGGGCGCATCGCGTCCCATTCCTCGAACTTGAGCGGCCGGTTGTCCATGCAGGAGGGCAGGCGGAAGCCGTGCTCGGCGAGGGTGAACTTGCGCCGGTAGTCGCCGCGGTACATGCCGCCGATCTGCGGCACCGAGACATGGCTCTCGTCGGCGAAGACGATGGCGTTGTCTGGAATGTACTCGAAGAGGGTGGGGGGCGGCTCGCCCGGCTTGCGGCCCGTAAGGTAGCGCGAATAATTCTCGATGCCGTTGCAGACGCCGGTCGCCTCCAGCATCTCGAGGTCGAAGGCGGTGCGCTGCTCCAGCCGCTGGGCCTCGAGCAGCTTGCCCTCGGCCACCAGCTGGTCGAGGCGGATGCGGAGCTCCTCGCGGATGCCCTTGATCGCCTGCTGAATGGTCGGGCGCGGGGTGACATAATGCGAGTTGGCGTAGACGCGGATCTTCTCCAGATCGGCGGTGCGCTGCCCGGTCAGCGGGTCGAATTCGTGGATCGACTCGAGTTCCTCGCCGAAGAAGCTGAGCCGCCAGGCGCGGTCCTCCAGATGGGCGGGCCAGATCTCCAGGCTGTCGCCGCGCACCCGGAAGGCGCCGCGCTGGAAGGCGCCGTCGTTGCGGCGGTATTGCTGCTCGACCAGCCCGGCGATCACCCGGCGCTGGTCGTAGGGCTTTCCGGCCACCAGATCCTGGGTCATGGCGCCATAGGTCTCGACCGCGCCGATGCCGTAGATGCAGGAGACCGAGGCGACGATGATGACGTCGTCACGCTCGAGCAGCGCCCGGGTGGCGGAATGGCGCATCCGGTCGATCTGCTCGTTGATCTGGCTTTCCTTCTCGATATAGGTGTCCGAGCGGGGCACATAGGCCTCGGGCTGGTAGTAA
>NZ_DAIUBO010000155.1:0-9286 GCF_036846665.1 Amaricoccus sp.
CCCGACGATCAGAAACTCCTTGCAAACCGAGCGGCATCCACAAAAGAAGGTTGGATATCAGGCCCATCCCCTCCGCCAATATCCCGACACAACCCGCTCTCCGCTCGTGCCTGAGGCCAGAATTTCTCGTTGTTTTCGAGGGTTGTAGCCGCGGGGCTGTTCACCTCGAAGCCGGCACCGGACCCGAAACCGGGTCTCTCTTGGCCCGTTCTCTCTGAACCTGTTCACTTCGGGCTCCAAGGTGAACAGGTAGAGCGCATTGATTTTGCTGGATAAAGCCTAAGGGAAATGTTCCCGATTTCGCATCCTTGGTTGGGGTGCAAGCGAGTCTGGGATCGAACCTTTCGGGCCATGCGCTCACCATCCCTGCCGCATCCACGCGTCGATGTCGCGAGAGGACAACACCTTCTCGGTAAACTCCCAATCCAGACCGCGGTCGTCTGCCACATCCCGCGCATAGCGGAGCTCCATCGCGGGGCGCGTCCGTTCTACCCGCTGAGAGAAGTTCCGGAGCTCGGCCCCGCGGCACCCGCGCCATCGGCAGCTACGAGAACTGGGCGCAGGTCCTCGGCGGTGTGCTCGATGTCGCCGGCATCGGCGGCTTCCTCGGCAACCTCGAGGAGATGATGGCGGCGTCCGACAGCGAGGGAGCTGCCTGGAGCGAGCTGGTGCGCGCGTGGTGGAACCGGTTCGGTACGGCCGTGGTCGGGTCCGGCGACCTCTATCCGATCGCCTGCGCCTGCGAGCCGGCCATTCCCATCGGCGGCGCGACCGAGCATGCGCGGCGCATCGCCTTCGGCCGTGCAATCGGTGGCATGCGCGACCGCATCTTCGACCTCGGTTCGGTTCGGGTTCGCATCCAGAAGGTCCGCGTCTCGCACAATTCCGGTCAGTGGCAGCTCGTCGTGAACGCCGATGCCTCCGCGCCGCGGTCCGCTGACGCGTCCACCGGGGGATGTCGGGCGGAAAAGGGGGATGTTCAAAAAAGGACATCCCCCGGCTCAACCCGTTGAAAATGAAGGCTCCGGGGGATGTGGGGGATGTGGGGGATATGATTCCAACCCTACACACATGCGCACGCGCGCGCACGCGACAGGAAGTCGGGAAAAACATCCCCCACATCCCCCACATCCCCAAACGCACATGACTTCAACGGCTTGTACCGGGGGATATGCGGGGGGATGTGGTTCGGGTCACCCCCCGACATCCCCGGACGTCGGCGGCGGGTCCGCAGACGTCCCTGACTGGCTCAGGGAGGTGTTGGAATGACCCGCCCGAGCGCCACCGGCCCGCCGGCCTACACCAAGGCCTGAACATCAGACGACGACGGCCAGCGCCGTCAAGGCCGGCCATCCAGATGCGTCGCCTCGAAAGCCTCGATGTCGGAGAGGCGGTAGACGATGCGGCGGCCGAGGCGCAAATACGCCGGTCCCGTGCTGTCGCGGCGCCAGCGCTGCAGCGTGCGCGTCGAAAGGCGCCAGCGCTGCGCGAGCTCATCCTCAACGAGATGCGGCCGGTCTGGGCTGCCGATGTCGTCCGTGTCGATGCGATGACTCACTGGGCACCTCGTTCGACGAGGGCCCGGATGTCTTCCACCCGCCAGGCGGTGATGCGCGCCCCGAGCCTGACGGGCTTCGGATAGCGGCCGGACTTCACGCCCGCCCACCAGGTCGACTTCGAGACCGGGATCGGCCCGTGGGGGCCGAGGATCGACGTGAGGCGAACCAAGCCGGTGGCAGGCAGAGTGCGGATGGCGTGGGTCAAGGACCTTCTCCGATGCGGTTCGGGGAAATCCTTTACGAGTCGGAGACGTGTGAGCAGGAATTCGGCTTGGGCGAGGACGAATTCGGTTAACGACGGCTATTCGTCTTGGCCGTTCTCTGGAGGCAGCAGTTCCGCGCCCGCTCTCAGCCACTTCCGGATCGTGTCGGGGTCCAGTGAAATCCCGAGATGGGCAAGATCACCGGCGATCTCGCCGACAGTTCCACTCCGCCCGGCACCCGGGTCCCAGCCATATCCCTTGATAGCCATGCCCGTGACCAGTTTAAGAAGCGATTCCCGTTCTCTGGTCCCGAGGTCCGGGGTCGGGGCAACAGGAGACTTCTCGCCGGCGTCGTGAGGGACCAGCTCATCGTCGGTGACGGCGGCCCACCAGTCCGAATGAAACTCGACTCCCGTCGATCGCGCCCATTTCATAAACCTGATCGGAGCGGAAAAACGTCTAAGCGCGTTGACAAAGACGGCGCGCCGCGCCAGCTCCAACACATGGCAAGCATCCGCGGACGCCCGGATCCTGCGGTCACCAGAGTCTTCTCCGCCTCCAGAAATGACCTTCGTCGGGTCAAGATTGTATGCGAGGGCGACTCCTTCTTCTGGTGACCAGTACGCTGCGCGCGCCCAGCGACGGATCAGCATCTCCCTCCGCTGGTCGTCCTCTTCCGTCACGATATTCGCTGGCCTCACTTTCCTCGCCAACGGTTCGTAGCGCGCACAGTCGGCAGGGGATAGTCCTCCGGTTCAAGTGGCCCAACCGCGGCCAGTGCCCTTGTTGACCAGAAGGCTCAACGCGCCGAACCACTGTTGAACAGGGCCTTGGGCGCGTTCCGCGTATCAAAGCCGAGTTGCCTGCGCACACTGGAATTATCGGCTCGTGGCGAACCATGGCAAAAAGTGTCTTAATTACAGTGCGTTGATGGCGTGTTATGATCCCGTGAAACCGCCCGAAACGCCCCGCGGATGCTCGACCCGGGGGGGCCGGGCGCCCCGCTACGGAGAGCCCCGCATGCCGGACTGCCTCGAAGCCGCCGATCGCGAGACCACCGCCTCGGGCCTCGCCCTCGACCACCGCCCCATCGACGCACTGAGGCGATGCGCATCGTCGGCTACGAGCGGGTGAGCACCACGCGGCAGGGTGCGAGCGGGCTGGGGCTGGAGGCGCAGCGGCAGGCGATCGAGGCCCTCGTGGCGAGCAGGGGCGCAGAGCTCATCGCCCGCTTCACGGAAGTGGAGAGCGGCCGCGACCCCGACCGGCCGGAGCTGGGACGCGCCCTGCATCTCGCCCGGGTCACCGGGGCGCTGCTGGTGATCGCCAGGCTCGACCGGCTGTCGCGCAACGCCGCCTTCCTGCTGACGCTGCGCGACAGTGGCGTGAAGTTCGCCGCGGCCGACATGCCGGAGGCGAACGACCTCACCGTCGGCGTCATGGCGCTGGTGGCGCAGGCCGAGCGCGAGGCGATTTCCCGGCGCACCAGGGAGGCGCTGGCGGTGGCCAGGGCCCGCGGGGTGAAGCTCGGTAACCCCAACGGCGCCGCAGCCCTCAGGCGGGCCGGCAAGGGCGGTGCGGCGCTCAGGGCGGCGGTCGCTCGCAATGCCGACGCACACGCCCGCGACCTCGCCCCGGTGATCGCCGACATCCGGGCGGGTGGTGCCACAAGCCTGCGCGCCATCGCCGGAGAGCTCAACGCCCGTGGTATCACCGGCGGCACGCCGACCCAGACAAGCGCCGGGAAGGTGAGAAACGTGCCGCCGCCGGCAACGGCGTTGAGCGCACCCGCGGCGAAGCCGGCCAGGCAGAGGACGAGAATCGGGACCATGACGAAGCAGCCTTTCTGAATGGACTATGCCGCTTCTGCGAGGTATCGCCATTGGTCTGCAAATTGGTCTGCCGACGATGGACAGCCTCGAAGCGTACCGGCGGCTCTACGCGCTCATCGAGACGGAGATACCGCACCGGGGGGACCGGCTTCCGGCCGAGCGTGCTCTGGCGCGACGGATCGGATGCAGCCGCGAGACTCTGCGAGCTGCGCTCTCTCGCCTCGAGGCGGAAGGGTCAATCTGGCGGCACGTCGGACAGGGCACGTTCCGCGGCCCGCGGCCCGCTGGAGTGCCCCTGCGAGAAACCCTGCTCGTTGCCGTCACCGGGCCTGCCGACCTTATGGAGGCCCGCCTGCTCATCGAGCCAACCGTGGCCGGGGCGGCGGCGGCCAAGGCCCGTCAGAGCGATCTCCGGCATCTGCGACGGCGCATCGAAGCGGGACGTCGGGCCCGCGATTTCGCTGCCTGCGAGGCAGCCGACAGCGCCTTTCATCGCGCCGTTGCCGAAACGGCGGGCAACCCCGTGCTGCTCGGCGTTCTCGGCTATCTCGCGGATGCGCGGCGCCGGGCGCCTTGGCAGCACGAATGGGACCGGACCTATCGCAGGATCGGAGTCGAGGAGTTCCGCAAGCGGCACAGCGACCAGCATGCAGCGATCGTCGCTGCGATCGAAGAAGGCGACAGCGCGATGGCGGAGCGGGAGATGCGTGTGCATCTCGAGACGATCCGGGCCGCGATGGCCGCGGCCGGATGACGGCCGCGGCCCGGGACGCCCGAAGCGGACGTCAGTCCTCGAGCGGCTTGCCGGCAGTTTCGCGGGCGAGGAGCATGGCGATGAGCGCGACGGCGGCGGCGGCCACGAGATACCACGCCGGCGCAAGCTTGCTGCCGGTCAGGCCGATCAGCCACGTCGCGACGAAGGGTGCCGTGCCGCCGAAGAGCGCGTTGGCAGCGTTGAAGCTGAACGCAAAGCCCGAGTAGCGCACCTTGGTCGGGAAGATCTCCGACAGGAAGCAGGGGAGCGTCCCGTCGTTGATGGTCAGTAGCGCGCCGAAGGCGATCTGGATGAGCACGATCATCGCGAACGAGGCGCCGTCGAGCAGGCTGAAGAGCGGCACCGTCAGGATCATGAAGAGGATCGAGGCAGTGACGAGCGCGGTCTTGCGGCCGAAGCGGTCCGAGAGCTGTCCCATCAGGAAAATGAGGAAGATGTAGGCGAAGAGCGAGATGCTTGTGGCAATGAAGGATTCGGTCTGGCCCATGCCCATTTCGGTGATGAGATAGGTCGGCATGTAGCTCAGGATCAGGTAGAAGCCGACCGCGTTGAGACAGGTCACGCCGAAGGCGATGGCGATCTGCCGGCGGTAGGTGATGAAGAGCTCGCGCACCGGAGTGGCCTCGACGTGGTGCATCTCCTCGAGCTCGCGGAACTTCGGGGTGTCCTCGAGCTTCAGACGGATGTAGAGGCCGACCAGGCCAAGCGGCAGGGCGAGCAGGAACGGCAGCCGCCAGCCGAAGGACTGCATCTGGTCTTCGGTCAGCAGGCCGAACAGCGCCGCCGACATCAGGGAGCCGGCGAGCAGGCCCGCGGCGGTGCTGGCCGGCACCATGCTAGTGTAGAAGCCCCGCTTCTTCGTCGGCGAGTACTCGGCGATGAACGAGGTGGCGCCGGCATATTCGCCCGAGGCAGAGAAGCCCTGGACCATGCGCACGACGAGCAGGAGGATCGGGGCCATGATCCCGATCTGCGCATATGACGGCAGCAGCGCGATCACTGTCGTCGCGCCCGACATGATCAGGATGGACCAGGAGAGCGCGGTACGCCGGCCGATCTTGTCGCCGATGCTGCCCCAGACGATCCCGCCGATCGGGCGGATGATGAAGGAGATCGCGAATACAGCGAAGGTGGCGAGGAGCGCCGCCGAGGGTGCGATCTCGGGGAAAAAGGCGTGGGCAATCACCGTGGCGAAGTAGCCGTAGGAGGCGTAGTCGAACCATTCGACGAAGTTGCCGATGAAGCTCGCTCCGAGAACCTTGCGCAGGACGTCCGGGGCGACCTCGGCATCATGCGGGACTTCGGCCGCTGGCGCGGCAGACAGATAGGACATGCTTCACTCCCGATTGGATCTTGTTCCGGCCGATCGCTCGATCGGCTGGCATTGCGCCAGCCGGCCCGCGGTGCGGGCCGGGACTAGAGCAAGGGGCGAAAATGTCGCCCGGTATCAGAGGCGGCGGCGCCGCCTACTTCACGATCAGGTGGTCGGGTCCGTAGGGGAAGCCGGTGATGTTCTTGTTGCCGCCCTCGGTGATCACGAGGATATCGTGTTCGCGGTAGCCGCCGGCGCCCGGCATGCCTTCGGGGATGGTGATCATCGGCTCCATCGAGACCACCATGCCGGGCTCGAGCACGGTCTCGCAGTCCTCGCGGAGCTCGAGGCCGGCCTCGCGACCGTAGTAGTGGCAAAGGACGCCGAACGAGTGGCCGTAGCCGAAGGAGCGGTACTGGAGCAGGTTCTTCTCGGCATACATCGCGTTGAGTTCCTTCGCGATGTCGGAGCACTTGTTGCCGGGCACCAGCAGCTCCTTGCCGCGGTCGTGGACCTGGCAGTTGATCTCCCAGAGGCGGATGTGTTCGTCGGTCGCGGTCTCGGCGAATAGCGTGCGCTCGAGTGCGACGTAATAGCCGGCAACCATCGGGAAGCAGTTGAGCGAGAGGATGTCGCCCCGCTCGATCCGGCGCGAGGTGACCGGGTTGTGGGCGCCGTCGGTGTTGAGGCCGGACTGGAACCAGGTCCAGGTGTCCATCAGCTCCGCGTGCGGCCAGGTCTTCGCGATCTCGCGCACCATCGTCGCGGTCGAGTGCAGCGCGACCTCGTGCTCGGGCGTGCCGACCTTCGTCGCCTCGACGCAGGCGGCGCCGCCGACGTCGGCGATGCGCGCCATCTCGGTGATGTGGGCGATCTCCTCGGCCGACTTCACCATGCGGAGCCGCATCGCCGGCGCGGCGATGTCGACGAACTCCATGCCGGGGAACTCGGACTTGAGCAGGTTCAGGGTGTCGATGTTGATGTGGTCGAACTCAATCCCGAGCCGCTTGGCGCCGCCGGTCAGCGTGCGCACGGCGTGGAAGTAGTTGTCTTTCTGCCAGTCGGTGTAGGTGACGTTGCCGCCGAAGGTGCGCCGCGCCGGCTGGCCGCCGTCGATGCCGGCCGAGATCGAGGTCGACGCCTCTTGGGTCACGACGAGACCGTAGCGCCTGCCGAAGTAGCAGAAGAGGAAGTCGGAGTAGTAGTTGATGTTGTGGTAGGAGGTGAAGAGCGCGGCATCGATCCCCGCCTTCGCCATGACACTCCGCAGCGTGTCGAGCCGGCGCTGCATCTCGGCAGCGGAAAAGGTTGGCTTCACCTTCGGGCCGTTCTTGGTGAAGTCCTGAAGGCGATCGCGGGTGAGCAGGGCCGCGTTCATGATGGGCATTCCTCCGATTTGATGATGCGCGGAATGTCCGGCTTCGCGCCTCTCTTGTCAAAAGACGGTTTCTCATGGCAGCATGAACAGGACTCATGGAGGGTACTGGATGGCCCAGGCGCCGCTCGGCGCACTGCGTGTCTTCGAAGCGGCGGCCCGGCACGGCAGCTTCAGCCGGGCAGCCGACGAACTCTGCGTGACACAGTCGGCTGTGAGCCATCAGATCCGAGGACTCGAGGCATGGCTTGGGTCACCACTCTTCGAGCGTCAGGGAAATCGGGCGACGCTACTGCCGCACGCCGAGACGCTGGCGCAGGCACTTACGCGTTCGCTCGCCGACATTGAAAATGCCTGCCGCCAGGCCCGCCGCGCCGGCGGACCGCCGACGCTCACTATTGCCGCGATACCGTCGGTGGCGGTCTGCTGGCTCATCCCCCGGCTTGGCGAGTTCAGAGCGCTTGCGCCCGCGACGGAGGTGCGGCTGGTCTACGCGTTCCATGGTCAACCGATTGAGTTCCGTGACGTCGATGTCGCAATAGTGTTCGGGGCTGATCCGCCCGACCCGGTGGGCGCGGTGGTCGAACGATTTTTACCCGGCGCGACAGCGCCAGTCTGTGCTCCGCACCTCGGAATTGGTCGTTCCGCAACCTGCGTAGAGATGGTGCGCGCTGGACTTCTGCACGATTCGGACGCGACGGGCTGGCGGGCCTGGCTGGAAGCCGAGGGCGAACCGCATGCGCTGATTCCAGGCCCGGTGTTCGAGGACTTCAACCTGCTTCGGGTGGCGGCACTCGCGGGTCAGGGAGTTGCTCTTTGTCCGCTGGCTATTGTCGCAGACGACCTCCGTGAAGGACGGCTGGTACAGCTCTCGGAAAGAACGATCCGTTCAGATTCAGCGTATTATGTCGTAATCCGTGACCATGGGAGTCTGGCCTCGTCATCAGTGGTTAGGCTTTTCCGCGACTGGCTGTTGTCCACCGAAGCAGGTAGGCGGCGGCACGTCAATCATGCCGAGCCGACGATCTGAGCCGAAGTCCGGGCTTCTTCGCTTTGCCGCATCCACGTCTCGTGACGTCGCGGGAGTATGGAAAGCCCCGCGCCATCGCCAAGCATGTCGGGATCCTGACGGCCCCCGACTCCTTCCTCCATGCCTATGAGCGGCTCGGCGAGATCGAGGAACCGCTCACCCCGTACTGGCGGCGGCGCATCGCCTTCGCCTTCCTGTTCCCGCAACGCTGAGACCCCGCCATGGCCACCCTCGTTCTCGGCGCGGCCGGCGCCGCCATTGCCATAGCAGGTGCGGCGCAGGGTCGATGCGGTTCAGTCACAGGGGTGCCTCGGTTCCCGGTCCGGGCGACTGCTTTTGCAGCTGAGACGCCGCCCGTGCGTGAGGTGCTGGCCGACAGCCGCACCATGAAGGGCGGCGGCGCGGCCGGTGTGGCGACGCTGGGTGCCGCGGGTGTCGAGGCTGCGCAGAGCGTCCTCGCGGAGACCCAATCCGCGATCCTGCCGCTGGTGCCGTATCGACACGCTGCGTTGGGTGTTCATCGTTGTGGCGCTCGGCGGCATCGCGGTCACGATCTACGCCCGGCTCGATGACTGGAAGCGGGGGCGGCGATGATCGGCGGGCTGCTCACCGCGATCGCCACGAGCCCGCGAATGCAGCCGACGCTGTTCCACGGCGCCATCGTACTCGCCGTGGTCTTGTTCCTGATTTTGCTTCGCAGGTCCGGCGAGCGCGCGGGACGCCTCGCCGAACGCCTTGAGACCACGGAGAAGGCCAATGACGCCCAACGCCAGATGCTGGAGGCGGCGGCTCGCCGCCCTCGCGATCACCACGAGCTTGCTGAGCGGCTGCGGATGGTTTCCGAGGCGTAGGAGACTCGTTCTAGGTCCTGTGCTGGGGCTCCGACCCGCGAGAAAAGGGTCAGCAAGCATCCGAAGCCAGGGCACTCAGGAAAACCGGTGCCAGTGCGCTCGGATGGAATTCGGTGATGGAAACCGAAGCAAGGCCTTGCCGGACGAACGGGTCCGACATGGCACGCTTCTCCATTGTCGCGCGCGAACCGCAAGTCGCAAGGATGACGCCACCGGTCCTCGGATGCTTTCGTCCCGAGGCAAAGAAGACACCGTCGGCGTATCCCTGTTCCAGATAAGCCGCGTGGTGGGGGATATGCCCGCGCCGCCGCCTGGATCGCGGGCGCGGACCGCTGGCCCGACGAGAAAT
>NZ_DAIUBO010000156.1:0-9222 GCF_036846665.1 Amaricoccus sp.
CGGGCTGCTGGCGGCGACCGCCTTCGCGCTGGTGGAGAAGGCCGAGGGCCTCGAGGCGGCGAAGCGCGCGCTGCGCTTCCGGCCGCAATCCATCGCCGCCTTCGGGCTCGGCTGCGCGCTGGTCTCCGGCGTCTGGGGCGGGCTGCAATACGGCTATTTCCTCAAGGGGGTCTGGCCCTTCATCACCATCGACGCCGAGGGCAACAAGCACGGCCTGCCGTTCGGGTCGATCTTCCTCTTCGATCTCGGGGTCTATTTCGTGGTGCTGGGCACGGTCTGCGGCATCCTCTTCGCGCTCGAGGACGTGGTGTCGCGGGAAGCCGACGTGGAAGAGGACTGACATGGAACTGCTTCTGGCCATCCTCGCGGGCTCCCTGGTCGCCGCCGGCTCCTATCTGATGATGAGCGGCAAGACGCTGCCCTATCTCTTCGGCCTGACGATGATCTCCAATGCCGCCAACCTGATCATCTTCGCCTCCGGCCGGCTGACCTTCGGCAAGCCGCCGCTGGTGCCCGAGCACGACAAGACCATCGCCGACGTGTCGAACGCCCTGCCGCAGGCGCTGATCCTGACGGCGATCGTGATCGGCTTCGGCCTGCTGGTCTTCGCCCTCACCCTCTCCTACCGCTCCTATTACGTGCTCAAGACCATCGAGATGGACGACATGCGCGAAGCCGAGCCGATCGCGGAGGGCAATTCCTAGTGTTGCTGTTCTGGGCGCTGGTGATTCCCTTCGGGACGGCGGTGCTGGCGCTGCTGGCCTGGCGGTCGCTGGAGATGCAGCGCGGCATCTCCCTGATCGGCGCGCTGGCGCTCTTGGTGCTGACGGTGCGCATCGCGATCCGCGTCGCGACCGAGGGCCCCTTCGCCGAACAGGCGGGCGGATGGCCCGCGCCCTACGGCATCACCCTGGTCGCGGACGGGCTCTCGGCGGTCATGGTGCTGCTGACCGGGCTGGTGGCGGTGGCGGTGCTGATCTTCAGCTTCGCCGACGTCACCGAGGGCGAGAAACACTACGGCTTCTATCCCCTGACCCACGCACTGCTGGCAGGCATCTGCGGCGCCTTCCTCACCGGCGACATCTTCAACATGTATGTCTGGTTCGAGGTGATGCTGATCGCCTCCTTCGGCCTCCTGGTGGTCGGCGGCGGCAAGGCGCAGCTCGACGGCGCGATCAAATATGTCGGGCTGAACCTGATCGCCACGGTCGCCTTCATCGCCGGGGTCGGCCTGCTCTACGGCGCCACCGGCGCGCTCAACATGGCCGACCTGCACGGGCGGCTGATGGGGCGCGGCGCGGAGACGCCGATCCTCGCCTCGGCGGCGGTGCTGATCTTCGCCTTCGGCTCCAAGGCCGCGCTCTTCCCGGTGTTCTTCTGGCTGCCGGCCTCCTATCACACCCCCACCTTCAGCACCTCGGCGCTCTTCGCAGCGCTGCTGACCAAGGTCGGGGTCTATGCGCTGATCCGGGTCTTCACCCTCGTCTACGACATCGACGGCACGCCGATCGCGGCGCTGCTGCTCGGCACGGCGGTGCTGACCATGGCGGTCGGCGCCCTGGGCGCGCTCAGCCAGGGCTCGATCCGCCGGGTGCTCGGCTACAGCATCGTCTCCTCGATCGGCTACATGATCCTCGGCCTCGCGGTGGCGACGCCGCTGGCGGTGACCGGGGCGCTCTTCTACCTCTTCCAGGACGTGCTGGTGAAGGCGAACCTCTTCCTCGGCGCCGGGGCGACGAAGCGCCTCGCCGGTTCCGAGGAATTCGGCAAGGCCGGCGGCATCTGGCGCGTCCGGCCGTGGTTCTCGCTGCTCTTCCTGATCCCCGCGCTCTCGCTCGCCGGCGTGCCGCCCTTCTCGGGCTTCTGGGCCAAGCTCCTGCTGGCGCGGGCGACCATCGAGATCGGCAGCGCCGGCCTCACCTTCATGGTGCTGGCGGTCGGCTTCCTCACGCTCTTCGCCATGGCGCGGATCTGGGCGGCGGTGTTCTGGTCGGCGCATCCCGAGGGCGACGGCGCGATCACCGAGCGCCTGCCGGCGGCCATGCTCGTGCCCCTGCTGGCGCTGACCGGCGCGATCGTCTACATCGGCATCGACGCCGGGCCGATGGTCGCGGGCGCCGCGGCGATCGCGACCGGCCTGATCGACCCGCAGGCCTATGTGGCGGCGGTCCTGGGAGGCGCCGAATGAGCCTGATCCTCCGGTTCCTGAATCTCCTTTGGCTCTTCGTCTACTTCCTCTGGGACCTCCTGGTCTCGAGCCTGCTCGTCGCCCGCGCCGTGCTCTCGCCGAGGGACATCACCAAGCCGCGGCTGGTGACCATCCCGCTCAATGTGAAAAGCGATGCCGGCATCACCATGGTGGCCAATTTCATCACCCTGACGCCCGGCACGCTCACCGTGGACGTGAGCGACGACCGCTCCACCCTGCTCGTCCACGACCTGCTCGCCGGCGATTCGGGCGACGGGACCCGGCAGGCCGTGCGCGAGGGCATCGAATCGCGGGTGCTGAAGGTGACGCTGCGATGATCATCGAAAGCACCGCCTCCGGCCTTCTCGGCAACGCGCTCTCGCTCACCGTGCTCTTCCTCGTCGTGGCGCTGCTCGCGGCCGCCTATCGCCTGATCGCCGGGCCGACGCTCTCCGACCGCGTCGTGGCGCTCGACCTGATCTCGATGCTGCTCGTGGTCTTCCTGGTGGTCTTCAAGATGATCAGCGGCGTGAACGCCTATATCTACGTCGCCATCGGGCTCGCGCTGATCAGCTTCCTCGCCACGGTCGCCTTCGCCCATTACATCGACCGCACGGAGGGCGATTCCGATGAGTGACTCGATCGCCGCCTTCCTCTTCGTCGCGGGCGGCTTCTTCTGCATGGTGGCGGGGATCGGGCTGATCCGCCTCAACGACGTCTTCGCGCGCATGCATGCGGCAACCAAGGCCGGGACGCTGGGGCTCGGGCTGATCTGCATCGCGGTGATGGTCAAGGCCGGGAGCCTGCTGCATGTCGCCGAGGCGCTCTTCGTCTTCCTCTTCATGATCGCGAGCGCCCCGGTCGGCTCGCATCTGATCGGCCGCGCCTCCTGGCGGACCCGGGTGCCGATGGATCCCAATACCCAGATCGACCCCGACTGCCGCATGTTCCTCAGAAACCGCGCCCGCTGAGCCGAGCGCCCCGCGGGTCGCGACCATCGCAATGGCGGTTTCCCCGCCCGTGGGGGCCGCTGGAATCGTGACGACACCCGGGCGGATCGCTCGGCTCGAGGGCACCGCGAACCGGCAAGAGCGAGGCACTCACCCGCGCCGGTTCGTCGTCCGCAGCGCGCGGGCGCGGAGGTCGGGGGGGTCGGGCTTCAGCGACGCGGATTCGTCACCTGCCAGATCCGCGAAGCGAAGGGACGAGACCCGAAGCGGTCCGAAGCAATGCGCCGAAGACCGGATCATATCGGCGGTATCTGCGCCTCGCCGCTATCACGACCACCCGCCCGATCGACAGCGGTCGATCGGGCGGGCAATCTCGGAGCCGCGCGGGGCGCGCGGGGGCGCCCGCCGGCTGTTGTCAGCCGTGCTTCTTGCCCTTGTGCGGCGCCCAGAGCGTCTTGTTGGTGAAATAGAGCAGCACGGTCAGCACCGTCAGGAACAGCACCGCCGTCAGGCCGGAGCGCTTGCGCTCCATCATCTTCGGCTCGGCCGTCCACATCAGGAAGGCGGCGACGTCCTCGGCGATCTGCTCGGGCGTGGCCACCGTGCCGTCGGCATAGGTCACGTCATCGCCGTAGAGCACCGGCGCCATGGCCATGTAGCCGCCGAAGGCGGTGTTCTCGTAGAGGATCGTGCCGGCCTCCTCCCTCTCCTCGCCGGTGAAGCCGGTGAGCAGGGAGGCGATGTATTCCGGCCCGCCCATGCCGAAGAGGATCTGGTTGATGCCGAGCCCGGCCGGCCCGTGGAACCCGGCCCGCGCCTTGGCCATCAGGCTCAGGTCGGGCGCGTTGGGGATGTTCGAGGGCGGAAAGAAATCCGTCGGCGTCGCCACGCGGGTGTCGTCGAGCGCGACATCGAAGACCTCGTGCTGCCCGGCGAAGGCGCGCATCGCCTCCTCCGACAGCGCCGGCCCGCCCTCGTCCTCCAGCGTGCGGAAGGCCACGAACTTGAGCCCGTGGCAGGCGGAGCAGATCTCGGAATAGACCTGCAACCCGCGCTGGAGCTGCGACTGGTCGTAGCGCCCGAACGGGCCCTCGAAGGAGAAGCTGAAGTCGTGCACGTGGCGCTCGCCCTCCGCGGCGGCGGCCGGGGAGGCGCCGAGGCCGACGAGGCCGAGTCCGATTGCGAAGAGCCCGGAGAGAAGCGTTCTAGCGGTCATTGTCTCTGTCCCCTCACGTTCTTCATTCGGCCGGCTGGGCGGCGCTGCCCTGGGCGGCGACCTCCCCGGGATCGCCGTAATGCGCCCGGAAATCGTCCTCGATCGTCGCCGGCGGCGCCTTGGGCTTCTCCAGCACCCCGAGCAGCGGCAGGATGATCAGGAAGAAGCTGAACCAGTAGAGCGCACCGAGCTGGCTGATGATCACGAAGGGCTGCTCCGGCGGCATGGCGCCGCACCACATCAGCACCACGAAATCGACCACCAGGAGCCAGAACCAGAACTTGAACATCGGCCGGAACCGCCCCGAGCGCACGCGGCTCGTGTCGAGCCAGGGCACGAGGAAGAGCACGATGAGCGAGCCGAACATCACGATCACGCCGAAGAGCTTCGAGTTGATGAAGAGCACGTCGAAGGTGATCGCGCGCAGCATCGCGTAGAAGGGCAGCAGGTACCATTCCGGCACGATATGCGCCGGCGTGACCAGCGGATTGGCCTCGATGTAATTGTCCGGATGGCCGAGGAAGTTCGGCATGAAGCCGACCACCGCCGCGAAGATCGTCAGGATGAAGACCAGCGCGAAGAGGTCCTTGATGACGAAATAGGGCCAGAAGGGCAGGGTGTCGGCCTCCGCCTCCTTGCGCGAGCCGCGCCGCACCTCCACGCCGGTGGGGTTGTTGTTGCCCGTGGTGTGGAAGGCCCAGATATGCACCACCACCAGCGCCGCGATGACGAAGGGCAGGAGGTAGTGCAGGCTGAAGAACCGAGTCAGCGTCGGATTGTCCACCGCCGGCCCACCCAGGAGCCAGGTCTGGATCGATTCGCCGATCAGCGGGATGGCCCCGAAGAGCCCGGTGATGACCGTGGCGCCCCAGAAGGACATCTGGCCCCAGGGCAGCACGTAGCCCATGAAGACCGTCGCCATCATCAGGATGTAGATCACCATGCCGATGATCCAGGTGATCTCGCGCGGCGCCTTGTAGGAGCCGTAGTAGAGCCCGCGGAAGATGTGGAAATAGACCGCGAAGAAGAAGAGCGAGGCGCCGTTGGCATGGGTGTAGCGCAGCGCCCAGCCGGCGTTGACGTTGCGCATGATGTGCTCGACCGAGGCGAAGGCGCCGCCGACGCTGGGGTTGTAATGCATCACCAGCACGATGCCGGTGGCGATCTGCAGCACCAGGCAGAAGGTGAGAACGATCCCCCAGATCCACATCCAGTTGAGGTTCTTCGGGGTCGGGATCATCAGCGTGTTGTAGAGCAGCCCGATGATCGGCAGCCGGCTCTCGATCCACTTCTCGGGGGCGGATTTCGGCTCGTAATGGTCGTGCGGGATGCCGCTCATGATGCCCTCCTCAGCCCAGCTGGATCACGGTGTCGGAGACGAACTGCGCCACCGGAATATGCAGGTTCTCCGGCGCCGGGCCTTTGCGGATGCGGCCCGCGGTGTCGTAATGCGATCCGTGGCAGGGGCAGAACCAGCCGCCGAAATCGCCCGCCTCGCCGAGCGGCACGCAGCCCAGATGCGTGCAGACCCCGGTCATCAGCAGCCATTCGCCGGCCTCGTCCATGGTCCGGTCCGCATCGGTCGCCGGCGCGTCGGCGGGCAGGTTGGCGTTGCGCGCAAGCGGATCGACCAGCTGCGAGACCTCGACCGCCCGCGCCTCCTCGATCTCCTCCGGCGAGCGGCGGCGGATGAAGACCGGCTTGCCGAGGAACTTCACCGTCAGCTGGCTGCCGACCTCGAGCCCGTCGACATCGACCTGGATCGAGGCGAGCGCCTGCACGTCGGCGCTGGGATTCATCTGGTTGATCAGCGGCCAGACCGCGGCGCCGGTCGCGACTGCGCCCGCCGCGCCTGTTGCGATGAAGAGGAAATCCCTCCGGTTGCCGGTGTCCTCATCGACATGCGCCATGCGCTCCGCTCCCTGTCCTGGCCCCCCGCGGGGCGCATCCCCACCCGGAGCCAGCCAGAGCCTCGGCCCGGATTTGCATTTGGTTTAGACGGTCTGAAGCAGGCGGTCCAGCCCACTTTCGGCCCGCCCGCGCCCTTGGCCCGCACCTTGGCCGCGCGGGGCCGAGCGGCTAGTCTCCGCCCGCCCCGCCCCGGAACGAGAGCCATGCACCCGGCCAGAGACGCCTCCGACATCCTCGACCGCATCGTGCAGTCGCGCTGGACCGGCGCCGCGCTCTTCGGCTTCGCCTTCCTCGAGGGCGCGGTGCTGCCGATTCCCATCGAGGCGGTCATCGCGCCGCTGATGCAGCTGCGCCGCGACCGGATCTGGCGCATCGCCGCCATCGCCTTCGCCGGATACCTCGCCTCCGCACTCGCGGGCTACGCCATCGGCGCGCTCTTCTTCGACACCGTCGGGGCGCGCATCGTCGCCGCGCTCGGCTGGGAGGCGGGCATGGCGCAGATGGAAGGATTCCTCGCCCGCTACGGCTTCTGGGCGATGATGGCCATGGCGGTGACGCCCCTGCCCACCCAGGTGGCGATGATCGGCGCCGGGCTCTTCGGCCTGTCGCTCCCGGTCTTCGTGCTGGCGATCGTGCTGGGCCGCGGCACGCGAAACTTCGCGGTGGCGGCACTCGTCTGGCGCTACGGCGACCGGGTGGTGGCGCGCCTCACCCGCGATCAGCCGCCGCGGTGATAGGGCCCGTCGCCGAGGATCGAGGCGGCGCGGTAGAGCTGCTCGGCCAGCATCGCGCGCACCAGCATATGCGGCCAGACCATCGGCCCGAGCGAGAGCGCGTCGTCGGCCCGCGCCCGAAGCCCCGGCGCCAGCCCGTCGGCGCCGCCGATGGCGAAGGCGAGGTCGCGCAGCCCCGAATCGGCGTGGCGACGCAGCATCGACGCGAATTCCGGCGAGGACATCGCCCGCCCGCGCTCGTCGAGCGCCATGAGCCGCGCGCCCGCAGGCAGCTTCGCGGCGATCAGCGCCGCCTCGGCCTCCGGGCCTCCGCCGCGGCGGCCGTCGATCTCGATCACGGTGGCGGGTCCCAGGCCCAGCGCGCGGCCCGCCCGCGAAAAGCGCGCGAGGTAATCCGCGACCAGATCCGCCTCGGGGCCGGATTTCAGCCGGCCGACCGCGAGGATCGCGACCCGCAAGACGCCCGGCTCAGGCGGTGCCGGCGGGGCTCGGCCGGGCGGCGGCCTGGGGCGCCCACATCTTCTCGATCTGGTAGAACTCGCGCACTTCGGGGCGGAAGACATGCACGATCACGTCGCCGGCGTCGATCAGGACCCAGTCGCCCAGCTCCTTGCCCTCGCTGCGCACGATCATGCCGTGATCCTGCTTGAGCCGGTCGGCGAGATGCTCCGCGATCGCCCCGACCTGGCGCGAGGAGCGGCCCGTGGCGACCACCATGTGATCGGCCATCTCGGACTTGCCTGCGAGGGGGATGGTGATGACGTCCTCGGCCTTGTCGTCTTCGAGCGAGGCCAGGATTGCCGACAGCAGGGTCTTGCCGTCGATGTCTCCCGAAACGGGCCGAAGTCCCGTCGCGGAAGTCTCGGCCGCAGTGGCCGGGGTGTGCGGATCCAGTGCGGATTCCTCCTTCACGTCGCGCCAACCAGCCCGGCGCCGGCCCGTGAAGTGTAATGCTTTCGCGCCCCCGTCTCAAGGAATGTCGTGGTGAATGAATTGTGACGGCGCCGACCCGCCACCGCGCGCTGCCGCACCCCCGCCGGCAACACCGCCGAATCCGGGCTAGAAACGCCGCACCCCCAGCCCGGAGCCCGCCCATGCCCGACCAGATCCGCCTGATCCCGCTCGACGCCATCGACGCCGAAGCCATGCCCCGCGACCGCACCGCCGCCGACCCGGCCGCCTTCGACGAGCTGGTGGCCTCGATCGCGCGCAGCGGCCTGCGCATGCCCGTCGAGCTCTTCGGCCTCGAGGCGGAGGATGCCGCCGCCCCCGCCTATGGCCTGATCTCCGGCCACCGCCGGCTCGCGGCGTTCCGCCACCTGCGCGACATGCGCGGCAACGGCGATTTCGCCGCCATCCCCGCACTCCTGCGCAACCCCGGCGACATCGCCGCGGCGCTCGCCGCGATGGTCGAGGAGAACGAGATCCGCCGCGACCTCTCCCCCTGGGAGCGCGCCGCCATCGCCGTCACCGCCCGCGACCGCGGCATCTTCGCCACCATCGAGCAGGCGGTCGACGCGCTCTACCCCGCCGCCGCCCGGCAGAAGCGCGCCAAGCTCCGCAACATCGCCTTCCTCGTGCACGAGGCCGACGGCGTCCTGCGCGACCCCGAGCAGCTGAGCGAACGCCAGCTCCTGCGCCTCCATGCCGCCTGGACCACCGGCTTCGGCGAAGTGATCGAGACGGCGCTGACCGAGACCACCCGCCGCGACGCCGCCGGCCAATGGGAGCTGATCCGCCCGATCCTCGCCGAAGCCGAGGCCCCGCCGCCCGCCTACACCGCCCCCGAAATCCGTCCCGGCCGCCCCCGCCGCCTTTCCCGCCCCCGCCCCGGCCTCACGCTCCGCCGCGAACGCACCCCCGACGGCTATGCGATCCACATCACCGGCCGCGACGCCACCAGCCCCTTCCTCGACCACATCTTCGAGGAGATCGAGCGGCTGGTAGGGGAGCGGTAAGGCGGCAGGGCGGGCCCGCCACCGGAACGGAAGGCAACGCGCGGGCGCGACGGTCGAAGGGCGCAGCCACCCCGCATTCACTTAGCTGTTGACCTAACTATCAGGCGCGCATATAGTTAGCTGTATGGATCACTATCAGACGCCCCTCGACCCCATTTTCCACGCTCTCGCGGACCCGACCCGCAGGGCGGTGGTCCAGCGGCTGGGGCGGGGACCCGCGCCGGGGAAAGAGCTCGCGGCCCCCCTCGACATGGTCCCTCCGTCC